>NZ_DAOUCJ010000030.1 GCF_034432235.1 Thermoflexus sp.
AAAACCCCCTGCCTTCTGAAAAGCCGCTGCAAGCGATGCGGACTGGAAACCGGGACTCCGGCTATAGGATCTGGCCTCGCCTCTCGAACACCCCCTGTGGATCCCTCGGTCGGCATAGCACTTTCCTCACTGTCTCCGGGATTATCCGGATGGATCTCGGGACCGACCTGCATTATGATTCCCTATAAGCCTGTGGTTGGGGTTTCGATGAATAAAGGGGACGCCTTCGACCTCTGACCTCAGAAATCCGCTCCATCTTGGGAGGTGCGCCGTGCAGCCACAGATCGAAATGGAGCTCGCTCAAACCCGACAAACGGTCCTCTGGCTGGAGCAGGAGCGTCGCAAGGATAAAGAGACCATCGCGCTCCTCCAGCAACGGGTCGATCAGTTGTCGGCTCTCCTGGATCAGGCCCGGGAACAGATCCGTCAGCTCACCGATGCGCTGGCGGCCGTCCAGGCCCAGGCCGCTCGTCCCATCCCGATAGAGTCCGTTTTCCCTCGCCTCCGGGAGGAGATGACCGCGATCCTGGATCGGCGCCTGGGAGAGCTGGAGCGACAGTTCCGCGAAAGCCATACCATCCTCCAGCTTCAGATCCAGGATCTCCAGCGCTCCGTCCATACCCTTCAGGAAGACGCGCCCCGCCTGGAGCGAGTGGAACAGGAGCTGGCCTCCCGCCGCGCCGAGCACGACCGCCTGCTGCAGCAGGTTCAGGCTCAATCCCGACGCATCGAGGAGATCGGCCGCGCCCTGGAGGAAACGCGGCCTCGCCTGATCTACCTCGAGGAGCAGGCCCGGCAGACCGCCAAACGGGTGGCCGATGTGGAGCAGGGACAGGTGGATCAGCGCAAGCGGATTGAGGAGCTGACCCAGCGTTTTCCGCCCCTGGAAGAAGAGATACGCAAGTATCCCCGTCGTCTGGAGCCCATGGAGGTCCGTCTGGAGGAGCTGGAAGGTTCTATTGAAGCTCTGCGTCTGGCTGATCTGCAACACGGCCAGGCCTTCCGCCGACTGGAGCAGCATGTGGAGGAGCGCCTGGCTCGCATCGAGGATTACCATGCGGCCCTCCATCAGCTCCAGGATCTGGCGCGGGAGAGCCGGCAGGCTCTGGAGGAGCTGCGAACGCTCCGGGAGGGCTGGGAGCATCGCCTGAAGGAGATGGCGGAGCTGCTGCGGTTGAATGAGGCACGGTGGAAACAGGAGTGGGAGGAATGGCAGACGGCGCAGGAGAAGCGCTTCCACCAGCTGAATCTCCTGCGGGAGGAGCGCTGGGCCGAGCACAGTCGGGAGCATCGGGATCTGGAAGGCCGGGTGGAGCATCTGGAGCGCCAGTGGCCGCGCCTGGAGCAGGTCCTCCGCGGGCTGCTGGAGGAGCAGGAGGAATGGGCCCGTCACCTGCGGGATGGAGCCCGTTCGTGGAGCCAGAACCATGAACAGCGGATGAGCCGCCTGAAGCAGAGCCTGAAGGATGCCTCGGGGGGCGGGACGGGCAGGCCATAACTTAGGAGGACCGGGCATGCCTGTGATCGCCACGGCTGGCCACGTCGACCATGGGAAATCGGCCCTTGTGGAGGCCCTCACCGGCATCCATCCGGATCGTCTGAAGGAAGAACAGATCCGGGAGATGACGATTGACCTGGGCTTCGCATGGCTTATCCTGCCGGATGGGGAGACGGTGGGGATCGTGGACGTGCCGGGCCATATGGACTTCATCGAGAACATGCTGGCCGGGGTGGGGGGCATTGATGCCGCTCTCCTGGTGATCGCGGCCGACGAGGGCGTGATGCCGCAAACACGGGAGCATTTCGCCATCCTCACCCTCCTCGAGGTCTGCAGCGGCGTGGTGGCCCTGAATAAGATCGACCTCGTGGATGAGGAATGGCGGGCGCTGGTGGAAGAAGACATCCGCGCCATGCTCCAGGGGACCTGCTGGGCGAGCGCCCCGGTGATCCCAGTGTCCGCCCGCACCCGAGAGGGTCTGGAACGGCTGGTGGAAGCCCTCCAGGAGACCCTGCGAAGCCGCCCCCCACGCCCCGATCTGGGGCGGGCGCGCCTCTCCATCGATCGGGCGTTCACGATGCCAGGCTTCGGGACGGTCGTGACCGGGACGCTGCTGGATGGTTGCTTTCGGATCGGGGAGGAGGTGGAGATCTGGCCCTCGGGGCTTCGGGCCCGCATCCGGGGTTTGCAGTCCTATCGCCGTCGAGTAGAGCAGGCTCTCCCAGGCTCCCGGACGGCCATCAATCTCAGCGGGATCGCTCCGGAAGACCTCCGTCGGGGAGATTGGGTGACGGTCTTAGGAGTGTTCCAGCCAACCCAGCTTCTGGATGTGTATTTGATCCACTGGGAAGGATCCCCTCGCCCTCTTTCCCATTTCGCTGAGGTGAAATTCTTCCACGGAGCGGCCCAGATCCTGGCCCGGGTCCGGTTGCTGGATCGGGAGGAGCTGCGGCCGGGGGAATCCGGGTTGGCCCAGATCGTCCTCAGCCGTCCGACGGTTGCCGCCCCCGGAGATCGCTTCATTCTCCGCTGGCCCTCCCCCTCGATGACCCTGGGGGGCGGCGAGATCCTGGATGTGCATCCAGAGCGACGCCACCGTCGGTTCCGTTCGGAGGTTCTCTCTACGCTGCGCGCCCTCCACCAGGCGGATCCGATCACCCGGTTGCGGGTCTGGCTGGAAAGCGCGGGGCTCCTCCCGCTGCCGGAGGCTTCCCAACGGCTGGCGTTGCCCCTCGGGCGGGCCCGGGAGCTCCTGGAGCGTCTGACAGCGGAGGGTGCGGCGGTTCCCCTGGGAGAGGGCCTCTGGGCGGCGCCCAACTGGCCGGAGCGGGCGATCCGACAGCTCATCGAGCAGGTGGAAGCTTACCATCGGCAGAACCCCTTGCGTCCAGGCATGCCGCGAGAGGAAGCGCGGAGCCGGTTGGGATGGCCGCCGGCGGTGTTCGAGGCGGCGGTGCGGGCCGCGGTGATGAAAGGCCTCCTGGAAGAAGCCGGGCCGTTGATCCGGCGGTCCGGCTTTCAGGTTCGCCTGAATGAGGCACAAGCCCGGCAGGTGGAGGCCTGTCTCGCCAGGATCCGACGGGATCCATGGCATCCGCCTACCCCCCGGGAGATCGAAGCCATGCTGGGCCGGGATCTTTTCCAGGTCCTGCTGGACGAAGGCCGTCTGGTCCGCCTGAACGATGAGGTCATCCTGCTCATGGAAACCTGGCAGGAAGCCGTCGAGCGCATCCGGGCCTATCTCCAGGCCCGCGGGACGATTTCCGCAGCGGAGGCGCGGGATTGGCTGGGGACCAATCGCAAGATCGCGGTGGCCATCCTGGAAAAGATGGACGCCCTGGGGATCACCCGGCGGGTGGGGGACGTGCGGGTGCTGGCCCAGGGCCCCGGAGCGGGCATGGAGACCTGAACTCCTGCGTCGGGTTAGCGACGCAGGAACCGGCGCTCGATCTCCTCCCGGCTCAGGAGGAACCAGGCCGGGCGGCCATGGGGGCAGGTGGACGGGGACCAGGCTTCTAACAGGGCATCGAGAAGGGCCTGCATTTCCTCGGGGGAAAGGCCGTCGCCGGCTTTGACGGCGGCTGCGCATGCCAGACGCATGGCGATCCGCTCCCGGGGATCGCCGCCCCCTCGCCGGAGCGCCGGGATCTCCTCCAGCACAGCGTTCAGCAGGATGTGGACGGATACGCTTGCCAGCGGAGCGGGCAGGGCTCGGACCACAAAGGTGTTCCCTCCAAAGGGCTCGATGTCGATCCCCAGGCTTCGCAGGGTCTCCAGCTCCATCTCCAGCTGCTCGGCTTCCCGAGGGGAGAAAGCAAGGACCGCAGGGGAGGGCAGGGGGGTTGAGGGGCTTCCGGACCATAGCCGCTCGAAAATCACCTGCTCATGGGCGGCGTGCTGATCCACCACAATAAGCCCCTCTTCGCTCTGAGCCAGGATATAGCTCTGGAGCAGCTGGCCCAGCGCCCGCCATCGGGGCGGCCGGCTGTATTCCATCGTCGGCTCTCCCAGCCGCCGCATCGGCGGCGGCTCCTCAACCGGCCACGGCGTGGGGAGTCCTTCTGGATAGGGGAAGCCGGCCAGGGCGGTCTGCACCGCCTGGCTCACTCCCCAGTAAACCGAGCGCTCCTGGGAGAACCGCACCTCTGCTTTCTGCGGATGGACGTTCACGTCCACGAACGAAGGGGGGAGCTCGATGTGGAGGATCGCCAGGGGATAGCGGCCGGCGGGCAGCCGCCCGGCGTAGGGTCGCTCCAGCGCCACCGCCAGCAATCCGCTGCGCACCGGCCGCCCGTTGACATAGAAATGCTGGAAGGCTCGGGAAGCCCGTCCCAGGGTGGGCCGGGAGATCAGACCGTGGATCCGGAGATCCGCCACCTCCCAGGACACCGGGATCAGCTCGTCAGCGACCTCTCGCCCCCAGATGATCGCCGCCCGTTCCAGCAGGGTCCCGGGCGGCGCCATCAGGACTTCCCGGCCATCGATGATCAGCCGGAACGCGACCTGGGGGTAGCCCAGGGCGTAGCGGTAAACGGTTTCCCGAATCCGTTCGGCTTCCCGGAAGGGGGATTTGAGAAAGCGACGTCGGGCTGGGGTGTTGTAGAAGAGGTCCCGGACTGTTACCACGGTCCCTGGGGGACTGGCGGCCGGATGCACGGCGCACTGGCCTTCCTCCGCGATCAGGCGGGTGCCCTCGGTTTCCCCGGGGGTGCGGGTGAGGATCTCCACCCGGGCCACCGCGGCGATGCTGGGCAGCGCTTCCCCGCGAAAGCCCAGGGTGCGCACGCGGCTCAGGTCCTCGGCCGTCCGGATCTTGCTGGTGGCGAAACGGGCCAGGGCCAGCGGCGCCTGATCCCGGGGGATGCCGTGGCCGTTGTCGGCCACGCGGATCAGCGCAAAGCCCCCTTCCCGGGCCTCAACCTGGATGACAGTGGCCCCCGCGTCCAGCGCGTTCTCGATCAGCTCCTTCACCACCGAGGCGGGCCGTTCGATGACCTCCCCCGCCGCGATCCGGGCCGCCACGTCTGGATCCAGAACCCGGATCACCGGGAGTTCATTTGGGGATCGCATCTCTCCAGCGATTACCAACGCGCCCCGCCGATCGTTGAGGGTTTGAGGACGACGAGATAAGCGATTTCGCCGCCCATCCCAACTATTCTTACCTCTATCGGCGCATGACCACCAGGTAGAGGGGCATTCGGACGAACGCCGGGGCCTCCGTCCAGGGCCGCACCGGCAGGAGCCCCTGAATTGCCTCATGGAAGGACGGCGTGAGCAGGATTTCACCTTCCGGGGCCAGGGCGGCCAGCCGCCGGGCAGTTTCCACGACCTCGCCGATAGGCGTGTAATGCCGATAGGTCGATCCCCCCAGCAGTCCAATCAGCGCAAGCCCCCGGTGAAGTGCGAAACGGGGGATCAGCCGCAGCGGCGGGGGAAGCTCCAGATGCAGCCGACGGATTCGCTCCCGAAGGGCCAGGGCCGCCCGCAGGGCCCGAACCGGGTGATCCGGGCAGGGGATCGGCGCGTTGAACCAGGCCAGGGTTCCCCCATCCCCCATCGGAGCAGGCGTTCCACCTTCCGCCTGAACGCTCTCATAGAAGAGGCTGAGATGTCGATTCAGCGCCTGATGAAGGGTCCCTGCAGGAAGTCCCTCCGGACGAGCCGCTTCCTGAATTCGCTCCCGGAGCCCGCTCCATGACACGGCCAGGACACTGAGGGGTTGCAT
Organism: Thermoflexus sp.; assembly: GCF_034432235.1. NCBI lineage: Bacteria > Bacillati > Chloroflexota > Thermoflexia > Thermoflexales > Thermoflexaceae > Thermoflexus > Thermoflexus sp. The sequence goes on from NZ_DAOUCJ010000030.1 coordinate 5,724, forward strand.
TCGGGCCGGACCCATGATCTCGTGAGGGGCCTTTTGCAGAGCCTGCATGATCGGGGAAGGAATGAAGGAACGCAACAGGTTCCACCAGCGGAGGTGGTAGGTCTTGAGCGAGGCGATGCGCTGCCCCAGGCGCAGCTGCGCGTGGAGCCGGGCCAGGACCTCGCGGGGATCGTAGGGCTTGGTCACGTAATCCTCCGCGCCGATCCGGAGTCCCTCCACCAGCTCTCCGATGGCCGTCCGCCCGGTGAGGATCAGCACCGGGATGTCGCGGAGCTGCGCATCCGCTTTCATCGCCCGGCATACCATCAGCCCGTCGGCATCCGGCAGGCCGAGGTCGAGGATCACCACATCGGGGCGCCAGGAGCGAAGCCGGCTCCATCCGTGGCGGGCTGTCGCGGCAACCACCACCTCAAAGCCGTTCCAGACCAGCAGGTCGTGAAGCGCCTTCGCCTCGTTGGGATTATCCTCGATGATCAGCACGCGAGGCGGGCGTCCCCTGCCTTCCCCTGGCTGTCCGGTTGCCATTTGAACCGCCCCTCCCTCGAAGTGGGTCAGCGTCTCCTGTTCAGCGTTCCGCTTCCGGGTCTTCGGCGTCCGGTTGCCCCTTTCGCAGTGGGTTTCTCCTTGGGGCTCTTCGACCTGCTGGGGAGCAGTGTGACGCTTTCTTATGTCTGGAATCCGGTTGAATGTCCGGACCCACTCTAAGTGTATACTGATAGGCGTTGTGCGGTGGGTTTCCTTTGAAGGGCTCTGAGAAACGGTGGATGCCGCGGACGCCATGCCCGGGCTATCGAACCGCATGGCTTCTCCATTTATATGACGGCGCGGGTCCGGATGGATCCGGGATCACGGATCTAAGTCCTGCGGAAAACGGTGGAGGATTGAGGAATGGAGGACCTCACGCCCATCCGCCGCCAGTATCTGGAGCTCAAACGACAATATCCGGATGCGATCCTGTTCTTCCGGCTGGGCGATTTCTATGAGGCCTTCGATGAAGATGCGGAAATCGTGGCCCGGGAGCTCGATCTCATGCTGACCTCCCGGCCGGTGGGGAAGGGACAGCGGGTCCCGATGGCGGGCATCCCCTATCACGCCCTGGAGCCTTACTTAGCCCGCCTGGTCGAGGGAGGCTATCGGGTGGCCATTGCGGAACAGGTCGGCGATCCGGTGAACGGGTTGATGCCCCGCCGGGTGGTCCGGGTGGTGACCCCTGGGACCGCTCTGGAGCCTGCCTTGCTGGATGAACGGAGGCCGAACTATCTGGCAGCGTGGATCGAAACCGAAGAGGGGATCGGGCTCGCGTATTGCGAGGCCAGCACCGGGCGTTTCGCCGCAACCCAGTGGAGCGGCCCGGAGGCTCGACGAGAGGCGGAGGCGGAGCTGCTGCGGCTGGATCCCCGGGAATGTCTTTATCCGGCCGCTCCCGGCGAGCCGGCCGCGCCGCCGCTGGCCCAATCCGCGGATCGTCTCTCGATTCATTTCACGCCCTTTCCCGCCTATCGCTTCGAGCTCGGGGCGACTCGAACCGCCCTGCAGGAACACTTTCAGGTGGCTTCCCTGCACGCCTTCGGGCTGGAAGATCGGCCGCTGGCCCTGCGGGCTGCCGGGGCGATCATCCACTACCTGCGGGAAACCCGCCCGGAAGCCCTCTCGATCCTGACCTCCCTGGAATCCTACACCACGGCCGGATATATGATCCTGGATCCGGCCACCCGGCGCAATCTCGAGCTGATCGAGAGCACGACCGGGGATTCCCGCAAAGGATCGTTGCTCGCTGTGCTGGATTTCACCCGCACGCCCATGGGTGGCCGGCTGCTGCGGTCGTGGATCTCCCAGCCGCTGCGAGATCGAGCGGCCATTGAGGCCCGTCTCGATCAGGTGGAAGCGTTTGTGGAGGATCCTGTCGCCCGGGAGCGGATCGCGGAGCGGCTGCGGGGATTCCCTGACCTGGAGCGTCTGGCTGGGCGGGCCCGCAGCGGCCTGGCCTCCCCCCGGGATCTGGCCGCCTTGCGCCGGGCATTGGGGATGCTGCCGGAGATCCAGATGCTGCTCCACCGGATGGAGGGGCCGCGGGCAGAAGCCCTTCGGCCGCTCATCGCCCGCCTCGATCCCATCCCCGAGCTGCTGGATTGGCTCACCCGGGCGCTGGTGGAGGACCCTCCGGCCACGCTGCAGGAAGGAGGGGTGATCCGGCCCGGTTTCTCGGAGGAGCTGGATCGCTGGCGAACGATGGCGAAGGAGGCGCAGGCATGGCTCGCGGATCTGGAGCAGCGGGAGCGGGAGCGGACCGGCATTCGCACCCTGAAGGTGGGTTACAACAAAGTCTTCGGATATTACATCGAGATCTCGAAGGCGGCGGCCCGACAGGTGCCCCCAGATTACATCCGAAAGCAGACCCTGGTGAACGCCGAGCGATTCATCACGCCGGAGTTGAAAGAATATGAAACGCTGGTCCTGAACGCGGAAGCCCGTCAGGCGGAGCTGGAGGCGGAGCTGTTCCGGGAGCTTTGTCGTCGGGTGGGGGAGGCGGCGCCCCAGCTGCGGGAGATGGCCGGGGCCATCGCGCATCTGGACGGGGTCATCGCGCTGGCGGAGGCTGCGGTTCGCTACCGGTATGTGCGCCCGGAGCTGGTGGAGGAAGACTGCCTGGAGATCCAGGGGGGACGGCATCCGGTGGTCGAACGGGCCCTGGCCGGCCGCTTCGTTGCGAATGATGTCCGCCTGGATGAGGAGGGGCGGATCCTGATCCTGACCGGGCCGAACATGGCGGGGAAGAGCACCCTGCTGCGCCAGGTCGCCCTCATCGTGTTAATGGCCCAGATCGGCTCCTTTGTCCCCGCCGATCGGGCCCGGCTGCGGCCGGTGGATCGGATCTTCACCCGGATCGGGGCTCACGATGAGCTGGCAGCCGGTCGCTCCACGTTTATGGTGGAGATGAGCGAAACAGCCTACATTCTGCATCAGGCCACGGCGGAAAGCATGGTGGTGCTGGATGAGATCGGGCGGGGAACCAGCACCTATGATGGCCTGGCGATCGCCTGGGCGGTCGTGGAATATCTGCATAACCATCCGAAGCGGCGGCCGAAGGTGCTTTTCGCCACCCACTACCACGAGCTGACCGCCTTGGCGACGTATCTACCGAGGGTCCGCAACGCCCATATGGCCGTGGCAGAAGTAGAAGGGCGCATCGTTTTTCTGTATCAGATCCGGCCGGGCGGCGCGGATCGGAGCTACGGGATCCATGTGGCGGAGCTGGCCGGATTGCCCCGGCCGGTCATCCGGCGGGCGCGGGAGCTGCTCCGCCGTCTGGAGCGCGGCGAGCCCGCCGTGCGGCCCCAGGCCCCTCCGCCGGCCGCGCCCCTGCCCCTCTTCGCTGAGCATCCGGTGATCCATGCTCTTCGCCATCTGGATCCCGAAAGCCTCTCCCCGCTGGAGGCCCTTCACAAGCTGTATGAGTTGAAAGGATTGCTCGATCAGGCTTCCCCTCCATCGGGTTAGAAGCCGAGGGATCGGTCCATCGTAGGGCAACTGCTTGCAGTTGCCCTACGCCTCTCGCAGCGCTTTGAGCGGTCAAGGGGAGAGGAGGCCATCGCCTTTCTACTTCGTATGTGCTGAACCGAGAAGGCTGGAGGCTTCCATGAGCAAGGTTCGTGTGCCGCGTCGCCACATCGCTTACCGGGACCATGGCGTGGTGATTGAGATCGCCCCGGATTACCAGCAGCTCGCCAGCCGGGCGGACGCTGTCATCCGGGAGATTGTGGATCGCTATCCCAAGACCGCGCGGATGTATGAGTATCTCACCCATGATCCGAAGGTCTCCGCATGCTGGGACCTAGCCAACTATATGGCGGTCTATAAGATGAACTACAACGACCATGGCCCTGTCCATGCTCGCATCGCCACCGCGGCCGCGATGCAGATGATGCAGTTGCTGGTCCGGCATGGGGTCGCCTTCGATGTGGTGACCTCGGGGGCCGGGGATCTGGACGATGCTTTCCTGGTGGTTCTGGCCGCGGAGCTCCTGCATGACATCGGGAACATGGTTCACCGGGTCGGGCATATCGAATACAGCGTGGTGCTGGCCGCCCAGCTGCTGCCGCGCTGGCTGGGGGAGATCTACCCGGATCCGGAGCAGGAGCAGCTGATCCTGGGGTTCATCCTGTCCTGTATCGCCAGCCATGATGGTTCCCCACCCCCACTGACTGTAGAGGCGGCGGTGGTGGCCATCGCCGATGGGACCGATATGACCAAGGGGCGGGGGCGGGCGGCCTTCGACCTGGGCAAGGTCGACATCCACTCCGTATCCGCCCTGGCGGTGGACGAGGTGGAGATCCGGGATGGGAAAGATGTGCCCATTGAGATCGCGGTTTACCTCAGCAACTCCGCCGGGATCTTCCAGGTCCAGGAGATCCTGGCTCGCAAAGTCGTGGTCACTCCCTTAAAGGACCAGGTGCGCATCGTGGTATCAGCCCGACCGGAGACCCCGCTGGCGGATCAGCGGATCATCCAGAAGGTCGTGTTCGAGAACGGGCGCTTTCAGGTCGCCCGGGATGAATAAAAGGGGAAGAGCGGGATCAACCCGCCTCACCATGCGCGCTCCTCTTCATGTCCCTTCGCGTCCGGGGAGGTCGCTCCGAGCGGTCTCGCACAGCGCATCATAGCGAGGGGCCAGCACGGGCCACATCCACGCCGCAAGGGCCTGACGGATCTCCCGGGACCCCGACGGGGGATCTGTCAGGAAGATCCTCAGTCGTTCGGCGAGATCTTCCGGACTGTGATAGGCGCATAGAGGCCAGAACGCCGCCGGGAGGGCGTCCAAAAGCCCGGAGCTCGCTGGGACCAGTGGCCATGGGCCCTCAAACGTTAGGCGCATCAGATGAATGGGAGAATGGGGACGGATGCTTCCATCCACAATGGCCCGAGCGGCCGATGCCCCGCCTTGTGCCTCTGGGGATTCCGGGCTCAGGATCCCCAGGATGCGAGCGCGGAGCCGAGGAGGAAGCCTCTGGACCCGGGGCATTTCCATCTCCGGGCGCTCGCTCAGGAGCAGCACATGGAAGTTCAGGGGCTGAAGAGCCGGGCGATCGAGGGCAGCGATCAACATAGGGATCTCCCCCGGCTCGCCTCGCAGAAGCCAGAGCACCAGTGGTTCGCGGAAAGAAGGGGCTTCGGACCGTGAAGGGAGGGGATCGAAACCGGGAGGTATCACGGCTGCGCGTTTTTCCACCTGAAGGGCGAGCGCCGGCTCATGCCGGGAGAGGGCGCGGAGGAAGTGCTCGCGCTGCCTCTCTCCGTGGAATAAACAGCGCTCGGCAGCCCGGACCGTGCGAAGCTCGACAGCGATCTCTTCCGGCGTGGCAGTTTCCGGGTCGGCCATCCCGCTGGTGTGCCAGTAGATCCAGAGGGGGATCCCAGCGAGCAGATCGCCGATCTCTTCAACAAAGGCCTCCCCATCCAGGCCATCGGTCAGAAGGACCAGGTCGGGCAGGCCGGCGGGCTGACGGGAGGGATCCCGAACAGCGGAGCCGGTCAGGTATCGTCGGATCCGCCGGGCCAGCCGCCTCGCCCGCTCCCGGGCGAGGGAGGAAGCGCCCCCGGCAGGCGTCTGGAGTGAAGAGGGAAGCGTGAACGCGAGGATCTGATGGGGGCTGTGGCGAGCCCAACCCTCGATCCACAACCGGCGTTCGGCTGTCAGCCGGGGATCCACCATCCAGATCTTCATGGTTCATCTCGGGAAGGCGACATCGCCCCCTATCCTATTTATCCGGCCGTCTTGATCTTCACTTCAGCGCATGATATAATTGCTCCGTGTTTGTGACACCTGCCACAAAGGAGGCGGGCCGTGCTTCATGGGTATGCCGTGGTCGGCCTGTATCTTCTGATGTCCTTCGCCCTGCTGGGGGTGACATTGCTCCTCTGGT
>NZ_DAOUCJ010000031.1 GCF_034432235.1 Thermoflexus sp.
GAACGGGAGACTTCCCTTAAGCCAGCGGGTTTTCCGTTGTGCGGCCTGCGGGCTGGAGGTGGATCGGGATCTCCACGCGGCCATCCACCTCCGCAATTACGGATTGGCTGTCCTAAACAGCTCTACCGCCAGTTCGGCGGGAAGGGACGCCTGTCGGGGTCCCCAGCCGGTCGAAGACCGGCTGGGGTGCCCCAGATCCCTCTGGCGGCGGAACGGCCTTCGGGTCGAGGAAGCCGGAAGTGGCCGGTCATGGATTTCGCCCGGTGGGGCGAAATAAATGACGATGAGTTGCAGAACGGTAGAACCTGTCCCGACAGAACGATCGTTCGCTGGATCATGATCCGAAGGGAGCAGGTGGGGGGAACCATGGAGAAGAACGGTCGGGATCCGGTGATCGTAGGGGCGGCGCGCACGCCCATTGGGAAACTGCTCGGGGGACTATCCCCGCTATCCGCTCCCCAGCTGGGCGCCGTTGCGGTCCGCGAGGCCATCCGCCGGGCGGGCATCGATCCCCGCCAGATCGATGAGGTCATTATGGGCGAGGTGGTCCAGGCTGGCAGCGGCATGGCCCCGGCCCGCCAGGCGGCGGTCTTCGCCGGGATCCCATCGGAGGTCGGCGCGGTCACGGTGAACAAGGTCTGCGGCTCGGGGTTGAAGGCGGTGATGCTGGCGGCGCAGGCCATCCGGGCGGGCGATGCGGATCTCGTGGTGGCCGGCGGGATGGAGAGCATGAGCAACGCCCCCCATCTGATCCGCCTGCGCGCTGGGATGCGGTATGGCCATCTCCAAGCGGAGGATAGCCTGATCGCGGATGGGCTGCGCTGCCCGTTCCACCAGGTGCTGATGGGGGAGCTGGCGGAGTTCATCGCCGATCAGTTCGAGGTCACCCGGGAGGAGATGGACGCCTTCGCCCTGGAGAGCCACCGCAAGGCGGTCGCAGCCATCGATGCCGGCCGGTTCCGGGCGGAGATCGTGCCGGTGGAGGTGCCCGATGGCAAGGGAGGGACACGGGTGGTGGACACCGATGAGGGGCCCCGACGGGACACGTCCATGGAGGCCCTGGCCCGGCTCCGGCCGGCTTTCCGGCCCAACGGTCGTGTCACGGCCGGCAATTCCCCGGGTTTGAACGATGGCGCGGCCGCCGTGGTGGTGATGAGCCGGGCGAAGGCGGAGGCCATGGGGATCCCGCCGCTGGCCCGGATTGTGGGCTACACGCAGGCGGCGGTCGACCCCCAATGGCTGTTCTACGCTCCGGCGAAAGCGATCCCCCGTTTGCTGGAGCGGGTCGGCTGGCGCTGGGAGGAGGTGGATCTCATCGAAATCAACGAGGCCTTCGCCGCTCAGGTCCTGGCCGACGCCAAAGCCATGGAGCAGCAGGGATACCGGTGGGACTGGAGCCGGGTGAATGTGAACGGCGGGGCCATCGCCCTGGGCCATCCAGTCGGCGCCAGCGGCGCCCGCATCCTGGTCACCCTGATCTACGCCCTGCGGGATCGCGGCCTGCGCCGCGGCATTGCCACCCTGTGCCTGGGGGGTGGCGAGGCCGTGGCCATGGCGGTGGAGATCGAGTGAGGACTTGCACGGAACCCGCCGCAGGAGGCCATCATGAACATCCGGGATGTGCGAACCATTGGGATAGTCGGTTGTGGTCTGATGGGCTCCGGGATCGCGGAAGTGTGCGCCCGCGCCGGCTTCCAGGTGATCGTCCGCGAGGTGAACCCGGAGCTCCTCCAGAAAGGCCTGGATCGCATCCGGGCTTCCATGGCGAAAGCGGTGGAGCGGGGGAAGCTGAGCGCCTCCGATATGGAGGCGGCCTGGGGCCGCATCCGGGGCACGCTGGATATGGCGGACTTCGGGGCCTGCGATCTGGTGATCGAAGCGGTGGTGGAGGACATGAACACCAAGAAGGGGGTCTTCGCCGATCTCGATCGCATCTGCCCCCCCCATGCCGTCCTGGCCAGCAACACTTCCTCTCTCTCGATCACGGAGCTGGGGAGCGTCACCCGGCGTCCGGAGCGGGTGATCGGTTTCCATTTTTTCAACCCGGTTCCGGTGATGCCTCTGCTGGAGATCGTGGTGGGGCTGCAAACCGCCGAGGAAACGGTGGCCCTGGGCCGGGCCCTGGCGGAGCGCCTGAACAAGACCGTGGTGATCTCCAAAGATCGTCCGGGGTTCATCGTCAATCGCCTGCTGATCCCTTACCTGCTGGACGCCATCCGGCTCCTGGAGGAAGGCGTCGCGACCATGGAGGACATCGACACGGCGATCCGGCTGGGGCTGAACCATCCGATGGGCCCCTTCACCCTGATGGATTTCGTGGGGCTGGACACCCTGCTGTTCATCGCCGACGCGATGTTCGAGGAGTTCAAGGATCCCCGCTACGCCGCCCCGCCGTTGCTCCGCCGCATGGTGGCCGCCGGCTGGCTGGGCCGTAAGAGCGGACGAGGGTTCTACACGTATCCAGCGTGAGAGCTCGATCGGGAGGATAGGACAACCTGATGATTCGAGGAGGTTTGCGATGGAGGTGGAGCTGCTTGCCCAGGCAGGGCTGAACTTCGAGCTCTCCGAAGAGCATCGCATGTTCCAGCAGGTGGTGCGGGAGTTCGCCCAGAAGGAGATCGCCCCGGTGGCCGCGCACTATGACGAGACGGGGGAGTTCCCATGGGAGACGGTGCGCAAGATGGCTGCCATGGGGCTGATGGGCCTGGAGGTCCCCGAGGAATACGGCGGCCAGGGGCTGGACGCCATCGCCTCCGCCCTGGCGATGATCGAGATCGCCAAAGCCGACGCTGCCCACAGCGCGATCATGTCCGTCAACAACACCCTGTTCTGCTTCCCCATTCTCACCTTCGGCACGGAGGAGCAAAAGCGCAAATATGTGACCCCCGTGGCCAGCGGGCAGGCGATCGGCGCTTACGCCCTCACGGAGCCCCAATCCGGATCCGATGCCGCGGGCATGCGCACCCGCGCGGTGCGCAAAGGGGATGTCTATATCCTCAACGGCCGCAAGTCCTGGATCACCAATGGGCCGGTGGCGGATTACATCGTCGTCTTCGCGATGACGGAGCCGGAGAAAAAGCATCACGGCATCAGCGCCTTCATCATCGAGACGAACCGCCCGGGCTTCATCCGGGGCAAGAAAGAGGAGAAGCTGGGGATCCGGGCCAGCGCCACCTGTGAGATCTATCTGGACCACTATGAATGCCCGGTCGAGAACCGTCTGGGGGAGGAGGGGGAAGGCTTCCGGATCGCGATGACCACCCTGGACGCCGGGCGGGTGGGGATCGCGGCCCAGGCGGTGGGGATCGCCGAGGCCGCCTACGAGGCAGCGCTGGCCTGGGCGAAGCAGCGGGAGGCCTTCGGCCGCAAGATCGGGGAGTTCCAGGCCATCCAGTGGAAGCTGGCGGACATGCGGGTGAAGCTGGAGGCCGCCCGCCTGCTCACCCTGCAGGCGGCATGGAAACGGGAGCGGGCCAAGCGCACCGGGGAGCGCTACACCCTGGAGGCGGCCATGGCCAAGCTGTTCGCCAGCGAGGCCGCCCAGTGGATCACCTATGAGGCCATCCAGATCCATGGCGGCATGGGCTACAGCCGGGAGCTGCCGGTGGAGCGCTATTTCCGGGACGCCCGTATCACCACGATCTACGAAGGCACCAGCGAGATCCAGCGCCTGGTGATCGCCCGCCAGATCCTGGGGTTCAAAAGCAGCGTGTGAGGCCCATATCCTCCGGGGAGCGGAAGATCCGCCATGAAGGCCATCGTTTTCTACCAGCACGGAGGTCCAGAGGTGTTGCAAGCGGCGGACCTTCCCACCCCTCACCCGGGGCCGGGCGAGGTGCAGGTCCGCGTCCATGCCTGTGCGATGAACCACCTGGATCTGTGGGTGCGGCGGGGGATCCCATCCCTGCGGCTGGAGATGCCGCACATCCCGGGCTCGGATGTGGCCGGGGTGGTGACCGAAGTCGGCCCCGAGGTTTCCGGGATCCAGGTGGGGGATCGAGTGGTGGTGAACGCGACCCTGAGCTGCGGGCAGTGCGAGTTCTGCCTGCGGGGGGAGGACAACCGCTGCCGTCGGGGAGGCATCCTGGGCGAGCACGTGCGAGGGGGCTATGCCGAATACGTGGTGGTGCCGGCCCGCAATGTTTTGAAACTGCCGGAGGGCTTCCCCTTCGAGGAGGCGGCGGCGGCTTCCCTGGTCTTCCTCACCGCGTGGCACATGCTGATCACCCGGGGTGGCCTCCGGCCCGGGGAGGACGTGCTCATCGTGGGGGCTGGCGGGGGTGTGAACACGGCGGCCCTCCAGATCGCGAAGCTGGCGGGCGCGCGAGTGGCGGTGGTGGCCTCAAGCCCCGCGAAGGCGGAGCGGGCCCGCGCCCTGGGGGCGGATCACGTCATCGACCGCTCCCAGGAGCCGGACTGGTCCCGGGCGGTCTGGCAATGGACGGAGAGGCGGGGCGTGGATGTGGTGGTGGACAACGTGGGACAGGCCACCTGGATGAGGAGCATCCGCTGCCTGCGGCCTGGCGGGCGCCTGCTGGTGGTGGGGGCGACCTCCGGCCCGAACCCGGAGGATTTCGACATCCGGTATGTGTTCTCCCGACAGATCAGCATCCTGGGCTCCACCATGGGGACCCAGCATGATTTCCGGATGGTGATGGGGTTGATCTTCGCCGGGCGGCTGCGGCCGGTGATCGACCGGGTTCTGCCGCTGACCCAGGAGGGAGCGCGGGAGGGCCACCGCCTGCTGGAGTCCGGGGCGGTCTTCGGGAAGATCGTCTTCGCGGTCGACGCGATCCGATGACCCGATGGCGACGCCTCCCTGGAGCCCTGTGGCTGCTGTATTTCGCCCTGCGCAACGGGGTGCGGGCCGTCTACTATCTGGGAATGATCCCTCCGGCATGGGCGGAGGAGGGCCTCCACGGGCCCTGGACTTACCTGGGGGTGGCTGCGCTGATCTGGGCGCTGGCCTTCGGGGCGGCCGCTGGCTTCTGGTGGCGAAGCGGATCACCGGCCGCTCGCTGGATCCTGGGAGGGATGCTTCTCTATCAGGTCCATATCTGGGCCCATCGCCTCTTTCTGATGCGAAGCCCCTTCATCGCCGGAAGCCATGGCTTCGCCCTGCTGATCAGCCTGCTCACGCTCCTGCTCACCATCGGAGCGCTTGGAGGAATCCCGTGGCCCCGCCGCGGAGCGTAAAGGTTTTCGGTGGTCCTGCCGTTCCGTACAGGAGGTGAAGAAGTGCAGATGCGATCCATCGCGGAGCTGGCCGAAGCGGTGGAGCGGGATCCGGAGCTGGCCCGTCAGATCCGGGAGGATCCAGCGGGGGCGCTTCGAAAGCTGGCCATGCCCGAGCCGCTCCAGTCGGATGTGTGGATTTATCGCATGGTGGTGGGAGCCCTGGGCGCGATTGGCCTGGCGGCGATCCTGGGCGCGCTGATCCTGACGGCGATGGGAAGGGGAGGAGATCAAATCCCCGCGGTAGTGACGGCCCTGGGATCTGCCGCGATCGGCGCCCTGGCCGGGCTGCTGGCTCCATCCCCCCGGGAGTAACCGATCGGCCGGGCCTGTTATCGGACAGGGAAAAGAAGGGGGCGCCCCAGCGAGGGCGCCCCCTTTCTGGCCTTCGTCGACGGATCGATGGGGGAAGCTTCCACCCGGTCTCTTCAGCCTTCCAGCACCTCCTGGATCTGATCCAGCGCCCAGTCCAGGTCTTCGCGGGAGATCACCAGGGGCGGGGCGAAGCGGAGGATGTGTTCGTGGGTGTCTTTCACCAGTATGCCCCGTTCCTTCAGGGCCTCGGCGAAACGCCGCGCCCCGCCGGCCTCGGGATGGAGCTCAATGCCGATGAGCAAACCGCGGCCGCGCACTTCTTTGACGTAGGGGCTGCGGATCGCCCGCAGGCGCTCCATCGCTTGCTCGCCCAGGGCCGCTGCGCGCTCCGGCAGACCTTCCTCCACGATCACCCGTAACGCCTCCCGGGCCACCGCGGCGGCCAGCGGGTTGCCCCCGAAGGTGCTCCCATGATCGCCCGGCCGGAACACACCCAGGATCTCCCGTCGGGAGACCACCGCGGAGATCGGCAGCACGCCCCCGCCGAGGGCCTTGCCCAGGATCACCATATCGGGCTGCACGTCCTCCCACCAGGAGGCCAGCAGTCTGCCGGTTCGCCCCAGGCCGGTCTGGATCTCATCGGCGATGAAGAGCACGTTGTGCCGGCGGCAGATCTCGGCGGCCCGGGCCAGATATCCGGGCGGCGGCACCCGCACGCCCCCTTCGCCCTGGATCGGCTCCACCAGGAACGCGACGGTGTTCGGGGTGATCGCCCGCTCCAGGGCTTCCGCATCCCCATATGGGATGCTCACGAAGCCGGGGGTGTAAGGGCCGAAGTCTTCCCGATACTGGGGCACCGTGGAGAAGCTGATGATGGTGGTGGTCCGGCCGTGGAAATTTCCCTCGCACACGATGATCTCCGCCTGATCCCGCGGGACGCCCTTTACCCGGTAACCCCATTTGCGGGCCGTCTTGATGGCGGTCTCTACGGCCTCGGCCCCGGTGTTCATCGGCAAGGCCTTCTCATATCCCAGCAGCTCACACAGCTCCTTCAGGAAGGGGCCGAGCTGGTCGTTGCGGAAAGCCCGGGAGGTGAGGGTCACCCGCCCGGCCTGCTCGATCAGGGCCCGGATGATGCGGGGATGCCGGTGGCCCTGGTTCAGCGCCGAATAGCCGCTCAGGCCGTCCAGATAGCGGCGCCCTTCCACATCATACACCCATACCCCTTCCGCCCACGCGATGACCACATCGATGGGTTGATAATTGGGGGCGCTGTAAGTGTCCTCCATTTCGATGTAATCTGCAGATCGAAGCAAGGTCGGCGTCGACATGATGGCCTCCTGGTGAAGGGGAAGTTCAGCTGCGCGCTATGGTGTGGTCCAGCGGTGAACCGAAGGCATGGGCGCTGGATCGCTCACCGGGACGCGCATGGCCTGGCCCAGCGCCTGCTGCACCAGCTCCTCCATCCTCACCCGGCCTTCGATCTCCCGAACGGTCTCCAGGGAGGGGCGGGTGATGACCCGGGGGGGCATCAAGAACTGACAGCAATCTTCGCCGGGCAGGATCGAGAGCTCATAGGTTCCGATGGCCCGCGCCCGATCGATGATCTCCACCTTATCCAGCCCGATGAGGGGCCGCAGGATCGGCATGGCCGCCGCGTCCTCAATCGCCGTCAGGCTTTCTAAAGTTTGAGAGGCCACCTGTCCCAGGGAATCCCCGGTGACCAGGGCTAGCCCGCCTTCCTGTCGGGTGAGGGCTTCCGCCACCCGCACCATCAGCCGACGGTAAAGGATCAGGCGATAGGGCGCGGGGGCGGCCAGGACGATGGCCCGCTGAGGCTCTCCGATGGGCACCACATACAGCCAGGACGGCATCCCATAAGGGCGCATCTGACGGACGATGGCCATCGCCTTCGCCTCCGAGGCCGCCCAATCCCCGAAGGGCCCACTGTGGAAATGGATGGGGATCACCTCGCAGCCCCGTTTCAGCATGAAGTAACCCGCCACAGGGGAGTCGATGCCGCCGGAGAGCAGCAGGCCCACCCGCCCGCTCACCCCCACCGGCAATCCCCCGGGGCCTCGATGGCGGGCGAAGTAAATGAGGGCGGTGTTGGTGGCGATTTCGATGTAGGCCACCCAGGCTGGCTCCTCGAGATCCACCCGCCAGCCCGTCTGGCGCTGGATCGCTGCGCCGATGTGCCGCTCGATCTCCTGGGAGGTCAGGGGGAACGATTTATCCGCGCGGGAGGCTCGAACACAGAAAGAGGGCACAGGCTCGGAGGGGAGGTGGCGAAGAACGATCTCCGTAATGACGTGGAGGTCTTTCGCGGCAGGGATCGCCGGGGCGAAATAGGCGATCCCGAACACGGTGCGAAGGCGCTCGACCCAGATCGCCTCCGGGATCGGGCGCGGAAGGCGAACGAGGAGCCGTCCGGGCAGACGCTCCACCGAAGCAGGCCCGATATCCTGCAGGCGCTCCTCGATCCGCCGGGCCAGCATCCGCTCGAAGAAGCCCCGATTATGACCTTTCAGCCCGATCTCTGCGTAATGCACCACCGCATACCGGCTGTCCATGGCGCCTTCCTCAGCGATTCCGGGTCCTCGGGCACTCGCCCCGACCCATTGCACCGATGGAAATCAACCTCATTGGGCGCTCTGCGCCGAACGTCGGCGGATGTGCCGATGGAAATCGGCCTCGTGAGGCGCTCCGCGCCTCGCGTCGGCGAAGGCCGACACGGAAGGCCTTTCGGCCGGCGGAGGCCGGCCATTGGCCGGAGGCCTCTCGAGGTCGAATTCATTCGACACTCACGCCAGCCGCTGGCCTCTCACGCCGATTGAAATCGGCCTTTCCGGGCGCTCTGCGCCGAACGTCGGCCTCCGCCGACGTAACGGCCGGCGCAGGCCGGCCATCGGCCGAAGGCCCATCAAGGTCGAATTCATTCGACGCCCGGAGGCCGGCCATTGGCCGGAGGCCCACTTCACCCCGCGGCGGGCTGCCCTCCCGGGCATCTCCGTAAAAGAAGGGGCGCCATCCGCGCCCCTTCTCCCGCATGGGCGAGGCAGGACTCGAACCTGCGACCCTCCGCTTGTAAGGCGGATGCTCTCACCCCTGAGCTACTCGCCCGTCTTCCCCGCCGGCCGCATCGCCGGCTGGACGTTGAAGCGATTCATCGCTGCTTCCAGCCCCTCCTCGATAAACGTGCGGATGGCCTGCGCGGCCCGATGAAGCACTCCCTCCAGGATCTCCTCCTCATCCGGCCGGAAGTCCTGGAGCACGTAATCGGCCGGGTTCATATGGCCCGGGGGGCGCCCGATGCCGACCCGCAGGCGGGGGAAGTCCATCGTCCCCAGCGCCTGGACGATGGATTTCATCCCGTTGTGGCCGCCCGGGCTGCCCCGGGGCCGCAGCCGGATCGCCCCAAGGGGGAGATCCATATCATCGTACACGACCAGCAGCCGGTTTAAAGGCACCCGGTAATACGAAACCAGGGGGCGCACGGAGCGCCCGCTCAGGTTCATGAACGTCTGGGGTTTGGCCAGGATCACCCGCTGCCCGGCCAGACGCCCCTCGGCGATTAGAGCTTGATGCAGGATCCGCCGGAAGGCCATTTGATGGGCCTGGGCGAACACATCCACGACCCGGAAGCCCACATTATGGCGGTTGCGGGCATACTCGGGACCCGGGTTCCCCAACCCCACGATCAACACCGGGAATCCCTCTGGGGCCTCTTCCCTCTCGTCCTCCCGGGACGCGGGCTCCGGCCGAAGCGCCTTCAGGATGCGATCCAGGCGCTCCAGCGTCTCCTCATAGTGTAAAGTCACGAGAGGCCTCTCCCTTATCACTGGATAGGTTGCAGAGATGGAGTCCTTCCCATCCGACTGGGACCTTTCGATTTCCGGCGGGCGCGGAGGGGAGGACGCTGAAGGCGGCCCTCACCCCGGATTTCTTCAGTTCAACGACCCAAGAGTCCTGGGAGGGGCCTATCCCCCATCCTCCCGATCGCCCTTTCCTCACTGGGCGCGCACCAGAATGGGGGCCCCGCGCCAAAGGGACTCCAGGTCGTAGTAGCGGCGCTGGGGGGGCGCGAAGATGTGAACGATGATGTCCCCGTAGTCCATCAACACCCACCCCGAGGCCGGATCCCCTTCTACCCGGGCCGGATCGACCCGGTAGCCTTGCGCGGTGGCCTCCGCGATGCCCTCCACAATCGCCTTCAGCTGTCGTTCCGAGGTTCCCGTGCAGATGATGAAGTAATCGGCGAACGTGGCACGGGCCCGGATGTCCATCAGCACCACATCCATCCCCTTCTTGTCGAGGATGGCGTCCACGATCCGATGCGCCAGATCCAGGGTGTTCAGGGAGCCACCTCCTGATTGGAGATTTGCCGACATGGCGCCGGTTGGCGGGATCTGCCAGCTTCACTATCATTCTATCACGTAACCCGATCGGCTACCGCTCGGCCGGGAGGTCGCCATGGTCGAAACCCTTTCCCCGATGAGCGCTGAGGAAATCGTCGCCCTCTGCCGGCGATACACGATCTACGAATGGTCGGCCCAGGATGCTGTCGATCCCATCCCGGTGGTCCGGGCGAAGGGGGTTTATTTCTGGGACGCCCGGGGCCGTCGCTATCTGGATTTCAACTCTCAGCTGATGAACGTCAACATCGGCCACGGCGACGAACGGGTGATCCGGGCGATCCAGGAGCAGGCCGCCCGCCTGCCTTACGTGAACCCGTTCATGGCCACCGAGCCCCGCGCCCGCCTGGGCCAGATGCTGGCGGAGATCGCCCCGGGGGATCTTAACAAGGTCTTCTTCACGCTGGGCGGGGCGGACGCCAATGAGAACGCGATCAAGATCGCGCGCCTTTACACCGGCCGCCACAAGATCATCGCCCGCTACCGGTCCTACCACGGCGCCACGGCGGGTGCCATCACCCTCACCGGGGATCCCCGACGCTGGCCGGCGGAGCCGGGCATCCCGGGGGTCATCCACGTGTTCGACCCCTATCGTTACCGCTGCCGCTGGTGCATGCGGGAGGAGCGATGCACGCTGGACTGCCTGAACCATATCGAGGATGTGATCCAGCTGGAAGGCCCCCATACGGTCGCGGCGGTGTTCATTGAGACCGTCACCGGGACCAACGGGATCATCATCCCGCCGGAGGGCTATCTGGAGGGCCTGCGGGAGATCTGTGATCGCTACGGCATCCTGCTCATCTGCGATGAGGTGATGAGCGGCTTCGGCCGCACCGGGGAGTGGTTTGCCGTGAATCACTGGAATGTGGTCCCCGATCTGATGACGGTGGCCAAGGGGCTGACCTCGGGGTATCTCCCCCTGGGCGCCGTCCTGCTCTCGGAGCGGATCGCGGAGTTCTTCCGCGAGCGCCCCTTCCCGGGAGGCCTGACGTATAACTCGCATCCCCTTTGTCTGGCCGCGGCCATCGCCACCCTCCAGGTCTATCAGGAGGACCGCCTGATCGAGAACGCGCGGCGGATGGGGGAGATCCTGGCGCGGGAGCTGGCCCGCCTGAAGGAGCGTCATCCCAGCGTGGGGGATGTGCGGAGCATCGGCCTCTTCGGAGTGATCGAGCTGGTTCGGAACCGCGAGACCCGCGAGCCTCTGGTCCCCTTTAACGCCCGGCCTTCGGAGATGGGGATCATGAACCGCCTGCGGGCGTTCTTCCTCGAGAACGGCCTTTATACGTTCATCCGCTGGAACACGTTCTTCACCAACCCTCCGCTGTGCATTACGGAGGAGGAGCTCATGGAGGGCCTCGAGATCATCGACCGGGGGCTGGAGATCACGGATGATGCGGCGGTGGGTTGAGGAGGCGGCAGAGCCTTCCGGGAGGAGCCAGGGGTCATGCCGGCGGGGTGGACAGCCACAAGCGGTTATCCTGTGAACCCCGGAGGGGCGAGACCATGCGCGTGACGGTGTTCGGAAGTGGGGGGTTGGGTGGCTATTTTGGGGCGCTGCTGGCCCGTGCAGGCCACGAGGTCACCTTCGTCGCTCGGGGTTCCCATCTGGAGGCCATGCGCGCCCGGGGGCTCCAGGTGCACAGCGTCCACGGGGATTTCCATCTCCACCCGGTGCGGGCTACGGATCGGCCGGAGGAAGCGCCGCCGGCGGATCTGGTCCTGTATGCGGTGAAGACCTATCACATCCCAGAGACGGTGGAGGCCCTCCCGCGCCTGCTGGGGCCAGAAGGGGTGGTGCTGACCACCCAGAACGGCGTCGAGGCGCCCGATCAGGTGGCCGCCGTGGTAGGGGCGGAACGGACGCTGGCCGGGGCCGTCTGGGTGGTCTCCCGGATCGAGGCCCCGGGCGTGATCCGGCAGGAGAGCGCCTTCCGTCGGATCGTGGTCGGGGAGCTCGACGGCCGGCTCACCCCGCGGGCCCAGGCCATCGCCCGCGCCTTCGCGGAGGCCGGCACCGAAGGGGAAGCGACGGCGGAGATCCGGAAGGTGCTGTGGACCAAGTTCCTGTTCATCGCTTCCATCGGTGGGGTGGGGAGCGTCGTGCGCCTCCCGGTAGGGGCCTGGCGGGAGGTTCCGGAAACCCGGGCGTTGCTGGAGCAGGCCATGCGCGAGATCGAGGCGGTGGCCCGGGCGGAGGGCGTGATCCTGGACCCGGATGCGGTGCCCCAGACGATGGCTTTCATCGACCACCTGGCCTCTGGCGCGACCGCCTCGATGCAGCGGGATGTGGAGGCGGGCCGCCCGCTGGAGATCGAGGCAATGAGCGGGGCGGTCGTCCGCCTCGGCCAGCGCCACGGGGTTCCCACGCCGGCCCACGCGTTCATCTACGCCGCCCTGAAGCCTGTCCACCTGCAGGCGTTGCAAAGGGCCGGGGTCGCGTAGCCACCCCTCGCTTGCCGATCGGGCTTTGCGGCCGGGTCAGGGTTACCGTAATCCGCCCGGCCTGAGTTAAAATGCACGGAAACGTTGGAGGTGAAGGGAAGATGCCGCCAGCCCCTTCGGAGCGCATGCGACGTCTGAAGCCCTATCCCTTCGCCGCCTTAGAGCGGCGGATCGCGGAGCTGCAGACCCAGGGTCGCGATATCATCCGCCTGGACATCGGCAGCCCGGACATGGCCCCCCCGTCTTTCATCCTCGACGCGCTCGAAAGAAGCGCGCGGGACCCCCGCGCCCACGGCTACGCCGGCTACCGGGGGATCCCGGCGTTGCGCCAGGCGGTGGCCCGCTTCTACGCCCGCCGCTTCGGCGTCGAGCTCGACCCCGACCGCGAGGTCCTGATCCTCATCGGCTCCAAAGAGGGGATCTTCAACCTCAGCCTGGCCTACCTGAGCCAGGGGGACATCGCCCTGGTCCCCTCCCCGGGGTATCCCACCTACACGGATGGCGCCCTGGCGGCTGGGGCCGATGTCTTCTACATGCCATTGCGACAGGAGCGGGGCTGGTTCCCGGATCTCTCGGAGATCCCCTCCGAGGTCCTGGCCCGGGCGAAGGTCTTCTGGCTGAATTACCCCAACAACCCGACCGCGGCCTGTCCCACCCTCGAGTTCCTGACGGAGGCGGTGGCCTTCGCCCGCCGGCACAACCTGCTCCTGGCCTACGACAACCCATACGCCGACGTCGCCTTCGATGGCTACCGGGCCCCCAGTGTTCTCAGCATCCCGGGGGCGAAAGAGGTGGCCGTGGAGTTCTATTCCCTCTCGAAATCCCACAACATGGCCGGCTGGCGCGTGGGGATGCTGGTGGGAAATCCGGAGGTGGTGGGCACAGTGGCGCAGCTCAAGAGCAACATCGACTCGGGCCACTTCCGACCCATCCAGGAGGCGGCGGCCATCGCCCTCACCCATGACGACGAGTGGATGGCCGAGCGCAATGCGGAATACGCCCGGCGGCGGGACGTGGTGGTGGACGGCCTGAACGCCGCCGGCTTGACGGCGGAGCGGCCCCGTGCCACGATTTATGTATGGGCGCGCCTTCCGTCGGGATGGCGCAGCGCGGATTACGCCGCCCGCCTCCTGGAGGAGACCGGGGTCTCGGTGGCCCCCGGGGCGATGTTCGGCGAGGCCGGCGAAGGCTATATCCGGATCTCCCTCGTCCAGCCGGTCCCCCGCCTCGAGGAGGCGGTGCGTCGCATCCAGGCCTTCCACGCTTCCCTGGGGTGAGGCGCGATGAGCCACGTGCCCTATTTGATCGCCGCCGCGATCTTCGAGGCCCTGGTCTTCGGCTGGGCCGTCTGGACGGCGTATCGGGAAAGCCGCCCGCGATGAGGAGAGGAAAGGGACGGTCGGCGGGCCGCTCTGCCGCCCGCTGGCTCTCCCATTTAAAAGGATTCCGTGGCCGGCTTTCCGGCAAGCGCCTCTGGAGCCCGGGGAGGGCCAGGACAGGGTTCGGCCTCCCGGATGGGGAGCTGGAGGGCGCAGATTCGATTTCCAGGAAACCGCGGGACGGAGGTGTGCGATCGGGCGCGGAACGCAGGAGACGGTGGCTCCCGTGGATCGAGCGGTGCTGGTGGGCACCGAGATCTACGGCAAGCCGGGGTTGCTGCCGGTGGAGGATTCCCTGGATGAGCTCGCGCAGCTGGCCCGCACCGCGGGGGTGGAGGTGGTCGGCCGCGCGGTGCAACGGCTCCGTCGTATCCATCCGGCCACCTACATCGGGCCCGGGAAGGTCGAGGAGATCAAAGCCCTGGTGCGGGCCATGCACGCCAATATGGTCATCTTCGACGACGAGCTTTCCCCTTCCCAGCAGCGCAACCTGGAAAACGCCTTCGGCGACGAGGTCCGCGTGCTGGACCGCACGGCCCTGATCCTTGATATCTTCGCCCAGCACGCCCACACCCGCGAGGGAGCCCTCCAGGTGGAGCTGGCCCAGTATGAGTATCGCCTCCCCCGACTGACCCGTCGCTGGCAGAATCTCGCCCAGCAGGCGGGGGGTTCCTTCGGCCGGGGCGGGATCAGCGGGGTGGGCCTGCGAGGGCCTGGTGAGAAGCAGCTGGAGATCGACCGCCGGCGGATCAAGGATCGCATCGCCCATCTCAAGAAGGAGCTGGAGGAGGTGCGGGCCCATCGCCAGCGTTACCGGGAGCGCCGGCGCCGGGCCCAGCTCCCCGTGGTCGCCCTGGTCGGTTACACCAACGCCGGCAAATCCACCCTGCTTAACGCGGTGTCCGGGGCCGATGTCCTGGTGGCCGACCAGCTGTTTGCCACCCTGGATCCCACCACCCGCCGGGTGAAGCTCCCGGAGGGCGGGGTCGCGCTCTTCACCGACACGGTGGGGTTCATCCAGAAGCTCCCCCACCCCCTGGTGGCGGCCTTCCGGGCTACCCTGGAGGAGATCAACGAAGCCGATCTCATCCTCCACGTCCTGGATATCACCCATCCCAACGCCCTCCAGCAGGCCCGGGTGGTGATCCAGACCTTGCGGGAGATCGGGGTGCGGGACATCCCGATGATCACCGCTCTCAACAAGATCGATCGGCTCCCGGACCCGGAGGTGGCGCGGGCGCTGGCGGCGGAGCATCCGGATTTCGTGGCCATCTCGGCCGCTTACGGCATCGGCCTGGAGGACCTGTTGCGGAAGGTGGAGGCGATCCTCTACCGGAGCCTCACGCCGGTGCGGGTGCGGTTGCCCCTGAGCCGTGGGGATCTCATCGCCCTGTTCTACGAGCAGGGCGTGGTGGAATGGGAGGCCCATACGGACAGCGAGGTGACCCTCTTCGGGCGCCTGCCCGGCCGGCTGCTGGCCCCCTTCCGGCCTTACCTGGAACTTGGGGAGGCGGAGGCAACGCCCCGCTACTCGGTGGCCTGGAACCTGTAGGGGCGGGCCCCGGGGGCTTCTCCCCCTCTTACGGGTCGCACGATGGGTTACCCGGCGGGCTTCTCGAGATGTCGACGCTGAATCGCTGGATCGAGCACACGGCGGAATTCCTGGCCCGCTATAAGGGCCTGCCTGTTATGATTGGGGTGGGCCTGATCCTTCTCGATTTCCTTTTGCTGCTCCTCTATCGGCTTGCCCCGGGCCTCCCCGTCCTCGGCACCCTGGCGACGCTCCATTGTTTTCTTTATCTGGGCCTGGTCACCGCCCTCCTGGGCGGGCTCATCGCGGAAGTCCTCTGAGCGGCGGGCGGATGGCGGAGCGCTCTTCCCCGGATCGTCCCCTGGTGGCCATCGTGGGGCCGACGGCTGTCGGCAAGAGCGAGGTGGCTCTGGAGCTCGCGGAGCGCTTCCAGGGGGAAATCGTCTCCGCGGACTCCCGTCAGATCTACCGGGGAATGGATATCGGGACGGCGAAGCCGACGCCGGAGGAACGCGCCCGCGTCCCCCATCACCTCATCGATGTGACGGATCCGGACCGCCCGTTGACCCTGGCCGAATATCAGCGCATGGCTTACGAGGCCATCGAGGGGATCCACCGTAGGGGGCGGTTGCCCTTCCTGGTTGGGGGAACCGGCCTTTACGTATGGGCGGTGGTGGAAGGGTGGCAGATCCCGCCCGCCCCACCGGACCCCGAGCTGCGCCGCGCCCTGGAGGAGCGGGCGCGGCGGGAAGGGCCGCAGGCCCTTTATGAGGAGCTGCGGCGCCTGGATCCCGAAGCCGCCTCCTTCATTGATCCGCGCAACGTCCGTCGGGTGATCCGCGCCCTGGAAGTCTGCTATCAGACGGGGAAGCCCTTTTCCGCCCAGCGGCGGAAGAACCCGCCCCCCTATCGGACGCTCCTCATCGGCCTGACCCGTCCCCGAGCGGAGCTCTACCGGCGGATCGATGAACGGGTGGAGCGGATGATCGCCCAGGGGCTGGTGGAAGAGGTGCGCCGGCTGGCGGAGCGCTATCCGTGGGATCTCCCGGCGATGACGGGGTTAGGGTATCGGCAGATCGGGGCCCATCTGCGCGGTGAGATCTCCCTGGAGGAGGCGATCCGGCAGATCCAATCCGCTACCCGGGATTTCGTGCATCACCAGTATAACTGGTTCCGCCTGAACGACCCGCGCATCCGCTGGTTCGATCTGAGCCGGGAGGATGTGGAAGCCATCGCCGCGTGGCTCAAGGAGCAGCTCCGGTAGACCATGGCTTGCGCCGCCGGGCTCCCCTCGGGCTTACCCCATCTCCATCCCCACGACTTGAAGGAACATCTCCTCCAGCGAGGGGCGCTGGGGGATCATCGCCTCCAGGTCCAGCCCCTGGCCCACCATCCAGCGAGCGAGATCCGCCGGGCGACGGCCGGGCGCCAGCCGCAGGGTCAGGCGGTTATCGGACCGGGCCAGCACGTCCCCCCAGGCTTGCAGCTCCGCCTCCAGGCCCGGGGGAATCCGGCCCAGCTGAAGGACCAGCGTGGCGGCCTCCTCCGCTCGCAAATCCATTGTCTCTACCACCTTCCCGGCCTTGATGAACGCCACGCGGTCGCAGACCCGTTCCACTTCGCTCAGCAGATGGGAGTTCAGGAAGATCGTGACCCCGCGGCCTTTCTGCTCCCGCAGGAAATCCCGCACCAGGATCCGACCGGCAGGGTCCAGGCCTGAGGTCGGCTCATCCAGGAAGACCAGGCGGGGCTCGTGGAGGAATGCTTGAGCCAGCCCCAGGCGCTGCCGCATGCCCTTGGAGAATGTGCGGAAGGGGCGCCGCGCTTCCGCGGTCAGGCCGACATGCTCCAGCAGCTCCGGGATCCGGCGCCGCAGGCGATGGGGGTCCACGCCGGCGAGGCGGCCGTGGAACCCCAGGATCTCCTCCGCTGTGAGCCAGTCGGGGAAGGCGAAGCCCTCGGGCAGGAAGCCGATGGCCCGACGGGCATGGCGGTCGCCCAGGGGCCGCCCCAGCACCCATCCGGTCCCGGCGGTGGGACGGATCAAGCCGAGGAGCATCTTGAGGGCGGTGGTCTTGCCGGCCCCGTTGGGGCCGAGGAAGCCGAAGGCCTCCCCTTCCGCGACCTGGAGCGTGAGGTCCGCCACCGCCACCCGATCCCCGAACACCTTCCGCAGGCCATCGGTCTCAATGATCCAGGTGTCCCTCATCCCCATCTCCTGACGGGGCAATGGCTCGCAGTGATCCCACCCACCCCAGAGATCTTCCCCGGGATAGGGATCGGCGGCAGCGGTCTTTCAGCGGATCGAGCGGGCCCAGGCGATCAGCCGGCCGGTCTCCGCGCCCGGCCCGCCGATCAGGTAAAGGAAGGCCTCATCGTGCCACAGCAGGAAGCGGACCGGCAGGGCCTCCCCGCCCGGTGTGTGGGCCGCCTGGGGGAAGGTGAAAAGCGTCGCCTCTCGCCCCTCGATGGAGATGGATTCCACTTCGAGGGTCATCCCAGGGGCCATGGGGATGGGCAGCAGCAGCGTCGTCTGCCAGTCCACGGTCCGGGCCAGCCGCCGCGCCTCCTCCGCAGGCATCCCCATCAGCCGCAGGGCAGCCTCCGCCAGCGGCCGGATGTCCCCTTCCGGCTCCATCGTGTAAGCGGGCAGGGGGGCCTGGGCCCAGCCATAGGGGATGCCCTCCGCTTCAAAGGTGGCCAGCAGAATCGGCCCCACCGTCATCGTCAGGACCGTCCCGTGGAGCGCCTCGGGGACGATCACGTCATCCGCCCCCGCCCCATGCAGCGCTTCCCGCAGGTGGTTCACGTCGACGGTCCAGCGAACGGAGGCCGCCGGCATCACCTGCAGGGTGAGGAACTCCCGCACGCCCGCTGGTGAGCGCACAGGGAAACCCAGGAGCGCCTCCGCTTCAGCGAGGCGCTGGACTGTCCGGGGCTCCGCGGGTTCGAAGGCCAGATCGCCGCCAAGGATCCCTGAGAGGGTTTCCCCGGTCGCGGCGGGCATGGAGAACGTATACGGGATGACGAGGAGGCGGCGGAAGCGGAAGCCCTGGAGGAAATCGTGGGCTGCTGCCCGCAGGGCGGGGGAGAAAGCGAACGCCAGGGCCGCTCCGCTCAGCAGGAGCAGCCCCGCTATCTTCATGCGCCGGTGCATGATATCCTCCTCGTTCGCGGATAGGGTGGGGCTTTGCCGTCCCATTCCCGACCCGCTAATGGGGTGCGGAGGGCGGCCTGGCCCCGAAGGATGAAGACATCGGGTTTCCCAGATGGGAATCCAGCGTCGCATGTCCGATCGGATCTTACCGCGTCAGCGCGAGGGCGACCAGACGGCCGCACGCCCTTTTCCCATCTCCCTGGATGGATCTGTCGGCCCGGTCCTCGCCTATAATTGGGAATAACCGCCCGGCGGCCTGCCTGCGCGGCGAGTTCCATTCAAAGGGAAGGGAATTTAGAGAACGCCGGAGCGTGCCCACTCCACTGCGGGAGAGAACAGATGCGGCACTTTCTGATGCGCTGGATCCTGAACACCATTGCCCTGTGGGTGGTCTCCCGGATCTATCCGGGGGTTTCCTTCCGGGCCGGTTCCGGGCTGACGGATTTCCTGCTGGCCGGCCTGGTGCTCGGGCTGGCCAATGCCCTGATCCGTCCCATCCTCCTGTTCATCACGCTGCCCCTCAACCTGCTCACCCTGGGGCTCTTCACCTTCGTTGTGAACGCGGTCATTCTGTATCTCGTGGCCGCGCTCACCCCCCTCGAGGTGCACGGGTTCCTCGCCGCCCTGATCGGCGCGGTGCTGCTTTCGATCGTCAGCTTCGGGTTGAGCCTGCTGGTTCGGGAGAACGGATAAGAGCCCGGCCATTCGGCTTCCTTGTCAAATGGGCGCGATGGCTCCGATGGTGTTGCCGCTGGGGATGTGAAGATCCGGGAAATCCTCGGGGACTACATCGCTGGCGATGATGCAGTTGCGGCCCACGCGGGCGTGGGGGGGGATGATGGCGTTCTTCCCCACCAGCGTCAGCCCCGATGACAGATCCCCCAGCCGGTTGGGGCTGTAGTCCATCCCGTAGCCCAGATGCGCCTCTGCCCCCACGACCACGTTTTTGTCCACGATGCAGCGATCCACCACCGCCCCCGGCTCGATGACGGAGTCGGTCATCACCACCGAATAGCGGACCACGGCGCCGCGCTTCACCCGCACGCCCGGCGAGAGCACGCTGTATTCCACGGTCCCTTCGATGATACAGCCGTCGGAGATCAGGCTGTGGGCGACGTGGGCGCCGGTGCGGATGTTGACCGGCGGCCGCTCCTCGCTGCGGGTGTGGATGATCCATTCCCGATCGTGGAGATCCAGGGGCGGGTTGTCCGCCAGCAAATCCATGTGGGCCTCCCAGTAGGCCTGCACCGTTCCTACATCGACCCAGTAGCCGCTGAACCGGTAAGCGTAGACCCGATAGGCCTCAATCATGCGGGGGATCACATCTTTCCCGAAGTCGTGGCTGCTGTTCGGATCCCGTGCGTCTTCGATGAGGACTTCGCGCAACACCTCCGGGCGAAACACATAGATCCCCATGGAGGCCAGGGTTCCCCGGGGACGGATCGGCTTCTCCTCGAAGCGGATCACCCGGCCTTCCTCATCGGTCTCTAAGATGCCGAACCGTGAGGCCTCCTCGGGAGCCACCGGAAGGGCGGCGATGGTCAGGTCGGCGTTTTTCTCGGTGTGCAGACGGATCATCGGGGTGTAGTTCATCTTGTAAACGTGGTCGCCGGCCAGGATCAGCACGTGGGTGGGCCGGTGGTGCTCGATGAAGTCCAGGTTCTGGTAGATCGCGTCCGCCGTCCCCTGATACCAGTCGGAGTCCGCCCGCCCCAGGTAGGGGGTGAGGATCCAGACCCCCCGGTGGAAGCCATTGAGATCCCACGGGGCGCCGCTGCCGATGTGCTCATGGAGGGAGCGGGGCCGGAACTGGGTGCATACGCCGACGAGGTAGATCCCGGAGTTGACGCAGTTGGAGAGGGTGAAATCGATGATCCGGTATTTCCCCGCGAAAGGGACCGCGGGCTTGGCCCGCTTCTGGGTGAGGATGCTCAGGCGGGTGCCCTTGCCGCCCGCCAGGATCATCGCGACCGTGCGCATAAAATCGCTTTTCCGCCCTCAAAGTTCTGTGAGGTTCAACCCGCGTGCCTGTCTGTTCCGCAGAGCCGCCCACTATGGATTATGCCATGCGAGCGCCCGCCGGTAAAGATCCTCATAAGCCCGGGCGGAGGCGGTCCATGAGAAATCCTGGGCCATGGCCCGGCGCTGGACCGCCCGCCAAGCGGCAGGATCCCGGTAGAGGGTCAGGGCGCGATCGACGGCGGCCAGGAAGGCTTCCCCGGTGAACGGGGCGAACACGAAACCCGTTCCATCCTCCTGGCTCACATCCCGCACGGTATCCGCCAGCCCGCCGACCGCGTGGACCAGGGGGAGGGCGCCGTAGCGCATGGCGATCATCTGGCCCAGGCCGCATGGCTCGAATTTCGAGGGCATGAGGAACACATCCGCCCCGCCGTAAAGCAGGCGGGAGAGGTTTTCATCGAAAGCGATCCGCACCCCGGCCTGGCCCGGGAAGCGGGAGGGCCATTCGGCGAAGGCCGCCTCATACTCCGGCATCCCGTTCCCCAGGAGGGCGAGCTGGATGCCCCGGGCGAACAGGGCGTCCGCGGTCTCCAGCAACAGCTCTACCCCTTTCTGCTCGATCAATCGGGCGATGAAGGCGAAGAGCGGGATCTCTCCTCGCACGGGCAGGCCAAAGGCCTGCTGAACGGCCCGCTTGTTCTCCGCCCGCCGTTCCAGGCTCCCAGCATCAAAGCGAGCGGCCAGGGCGGGATCGGAGCGGGGATCCCAGGCTTCGGGGTCGAGGCCGTTGAGGATGCCGAAGAGCCGATCGGCCCGGCGCTGAAGGAGCGGCTCGAGGCCGAAGCCGAACTCCGGGGTCAGGATCTCCCGGGCGTAGCGGGGGCTCACGGTGTTCACGGCGTCGGCATGGGCGATCCCGCGGGCGAGCCAGTTGATATGGCCGGGCGGCTCGACCTCCAGCCGGTCCACATGCTCGTGGATCCCCCCGAAGGCCAGCAGGGCGTCGCCCGTGATCCCCTGATAGGACAGGTTATGGATCGTGAAGACCGTGGCGATGGGCCGGTAGAAGCGGTCCCGCCGGCCGGCGGTGGCCAGCCAGAGGAAGAGGAACCCGGTGTGCCAGTCGTTGCCATGGAGGACCTCCGGCCGCTCGTCCATGTGGCGCATGAAGGCCAGGACCGCCCGGCAGAAGAAGATAAAACGCTGGGGGTCATCGGGGTAGCCATAGACCTCATCGCGGCCGAAGTAATGTTCCTCCCAAATGAAATAGGTGGGAACGCCGGTGGCCTCACTGATCTCAACCTCCACCAAGCGGGTTTCGCCGGTTAAGCCCACGGGGACCGGGATGGGAGGGCGGAGGGGGCGCAGGTTATAAGCGGAGCCGTTGATCCTGCGATAACGAGGGAGGATCACCCGCACATCGTGGCCCAGGGCCCGCAACGCCCGGGGGAGCCCATAGGCCACATCCGCCAGCCCGCCCACTTTCACGAAAGGCGCCGCCTCCGCCACCACATAGAGGATCTCCATCGGAAGACCTCCGCGAAGGCTTTGTTTGGTTTCAGGGGGGTGCGGGTTGGCCTCTGTCGGCCTGTAACTTACGGACACTCCGCCCTCACCCCACCCTTTATCTTAACGCAACCCGGAATAGTGGAAATGGGGGCTTCCGCAGGAATCCATGGGGAACCTGGGCGGGGAGAGTAGTCCAATTAGAGGGTTTTGACATAGGGTGATTTTCGCGGAATAGAAGATCTGTTCACTTTGGGACCATCCGAGGGGTTGGATCCCATCAGCGCTCTCATCAGTTAAGAGAAGTTTCAGGCCTGATCCATCAGCCATTGCCATGTAGCGTTCGGTTCGGAATGGCGCCTGAGGATCTTTAGGATCCTCCAGCGCTACCATGCGGCCAAATACCAGAGCACGACCATCCGGGGTCCACATCGCTATGTGGCCGGCTTGGTATGCTACACGCTGAGGCCCTGTGCCATCCGTGTTTATCACCCCCAATTCCCCTCCCATGGTTCCGGCAGCCTTTTCGCTGGTTCCGGGGCGATACTCAACAAGCGTTTCATTTTGCACTTCCATGCTTCACTCGAATTCACTGCCGTGGGCGAAACCCGTGTACGGGTCTGGCGGCCTAACGGTGCCGCGCTCAGCCGTTGCGGCCGAGCGAGCGAAGCGTCGGCTACAGCGAGGGGTTGGGCCGCCCTCACGGATAGTTCTTCAGCGCGAGAGGGATAAACGCTTTGCACGGCCCATCCACGCAAACGCTTACATCATAAGTTGGCCAGCCAGAGTCTCCGAACCAGAAGTTGCCATAAGCGGAGGTCCCATAGATGTCAAAACGGAGGGTATAGGCCCCAGGGCCCCAGTTCGGGATGTTCTCCATGGTCAGGTTCACCGTAGGGGAAGGGTCGCCCTTTGGGGTGCCACACACAGAGGCCGAACTGCTGCTCCTGACTTCCCCATGATCATGCACAGGCGACCTTCGTTCGCCGTTGGGCAATTTACCGCCATTCGTTGGCCGTTGGGAGACCAGGCTAAATTCCAGCCTGCATCTCCGCCGGTAAACAATGCTTCAGGCAGCACACGCATATCTCGACCAGTCGCAACTTCGACAAGGTAAAGACCCGCATACAGGACCCTTTCCCTCAATTCGACAGCAGCCTGGACAGCTATGATCTGACTGTTCGGTGCCCACGCCATATCCATAACATAATACTGACCTGGCTCAATATACTGTTTTGGATGCACATGGTGGAGTTCACCTGTGATGGTATCCAGAATTGTGAGGCCACTAAACTTCACGGGAGGATCACCGATGGTTGTCAACATGGATAGATATCGCCCACTGGGAGCCCACTGCGCATAGAATGCCCACCGCTTTCCATATCGAGCTTCGCTTTCTTCGACACCAAGATCAACCTTGCAAATGCGCCCCAAAGGCAAGTCGGCCAAATAGAAGCCCGTCTCGTTATAGAAAGCGATCTGATGCCCTTGCGGATGCCAGCTAATTCGATAGGGAGACCATCGCATCAGCGGTAACGCGGCAGGGAGGGTGGCGCGCTGGGGCTGAGCCAGATCAAAGACTTCAGGCCGATCCTGGCTCGCCTGGGTGAAGAACGCCAACTGCCGACCGTCAGGGCTGACTCCCCAAAAGGAACCCGTCAGGTCAGAAATCGTCGTCTCTACGGTTGCCGTCTCTCCCCGGCTGATGCGCAACACCACCTGCTTATCCGGCCCAACATCGGCAAAGGCCACAGCCTGGTGAGCAGCAAGCCACACCGGCTTACCGGGTAAACTGTGCCGTTCTCCATAGCGCTGGAGTTCGCCGGTGCGGGTGTTGAATATCTCGATATACTCCCTGGGCTGACCGGGAATAAGACGGGTGATGAGCAAACGCTGCCCATCTGGCAACCAGCCGGCGATGCCAATAGCCGAGGTATGGGTTAGCACCACACGAGGTTCCGAAAACTGGTAAGCCTCTATAAGTGGCCTGGGCTCGACAGGTGCCGGGCGGGCCACAAATGTGCAGCGTGATACTGGTGTCGGAGCGACGGGAGGCGTGGCCGGTGGGCCAGGTAGCATGGGGGTTACCGACGGCGGATTGGGTAAACTATAGCCAACTTCCCGTTCCGGAGGTTGGCGATGGTAGGCGAACTGAGGGATGCCCGGTGGGAAGCCATCTACCCTGGTCGGCATGGGGCTTCCGGGAGGGAAACAGTGGAATGATAGGATCCCAGCGCTCGTTGGTCAGCAACGGGGCTTCCGGGGGGCAAGCAGCGGGGCGATAGGGTCCCCTTGCTTATCGGTCAGCACCCTCACCACGGCTGAAACCTCCCCTTGGGGTCTCAGCCCCAGTTAAGGCAGGGGACGGGTGCCTGCCCACATTTCGGGAAGGTCTCTCAATCGATCATTGCGCCCTCACCCGGCGCTCGCTCCGGCCTCGAGGAGCGAGCGGGAGCCGCCCCTTGAGGCCAGAGCGATCCCTCAGCTCTCCGGCGGGGGCTCGTGGGAGCCGTTGTTCTCGCCCGGCGAGGGGGCCTGCCGGCGCTGCCGGAGCTCCTCCATCCGCCTGGGGATCTCCCGGGGCGGGACCGGGGCCAGCCAGCAAGCGTCGGCTTCCACCTCCTGGCTCAGCCGACGGATCGCGCCATCCATATAGTAGACGGCGATGGCCACGACGATGTCCCGGGTCTCGGGATCCGACTTGATCCGCCGACAGAGTTCGAAGGGATCGCCATCCGGGAGGGCATCGCCGATCAGCACGGCATCGGGACGACCCTCCCGGATCCGCTCCAGCGCCTCGGCCATCGTCGCGGCCTCCAGAAGCTCCACACCGAGCTTCCCCAGGCCGATCCGATAGAGCATTCGCATATCGTCGTTTTCTTCTACGATCAGGAGTCTCATCGTTCACCTACGCGAACAGGAAATCGGGATAGGGGGTGATCTCCTGTGAGGACCGATGCTCGATCCAGCGGGCGGCCGCCGCCGCGAAATCCGTCAGGTCCTTCGCCCGCACCTGGAGGAGCCACTGCCGCTCCTCTTCGGTGAGATCATACCGGGCCAGGACCTCCGCCCGGCGGGCGCTCAGCAGATCCTGCCGGATCCGCTCATCGATCAGGGCCCAGCCCACCAGCTCATCGATCGCCGCTGCAGACATGGCCATCGCTCCGTCCATCCAGGGATTCCCGCGCATAAGCGGAAACTATGTGGGATTGCCACCGCCCATAGGCGGGTTGGCCAGCTGGAAGACCGCCCCGACCAGCCAGACGGCGAGCAGGGCCAGGCGGAGCGCATGGGGATGGGCCATCAGCCAGGTCGCCAGCGCGAGCCCACGGGTCTTCATGGCGCTTCCTCCTCAGGGGTTCTGGCTCTATCTTACGGGGGACTTCTCACGGAACTCTCACGGGGAAGGCTAAGGATTTCTAACAGAGAGGGAGGATGGGGGGGAGGGGGAGCCCGCGCGGGCGGGCGGGGGCAGCGGGGCGATGGCCGATGGGCCGATCCCACGGAATCCAATGCCATCCCCTCCGGCCCATGGTGAGGGAAGGTCCTCTCCGGGCGGGCGTCGGGATCCGCCCGGGCCCTCCTGGGGACGGGTTACATCCGAATCCGGCTCTCCTCAGCGGGAGCGATCCTGGCGGCGGAGGATCGATTCGTAGAGGGCGCGGGCCTCCGGGGAGGGGCGCAGGCCGAGATCCCGCTCCAGCCGGGCGGCATATTGCCGGTAGAAGGCCAGGGCGGCGGCGGGCTGGTCCATCGCCAGGTAGCACCGCAGGGCCCCCAGGCACGCTGCCTCCAGGTAGGGGTCGGCGGCGAGGGCCTGCTGGAACCAGGCCAGGGCGGCCTGGGGCTCCCCCCCTTTCAGGGACCCTTCCGCCAGGGCGAGCAGGGCCTCGAGGTAGCGGGTCCGCAGCCGCTCCCGGAGCTCCACCGCCCATTCGGCGTTCCACCCGCTCAGGTAATCCCCCCGGTAGAGCTCCACCGCGGCCCGGAGGTGCGAGAGGGCCTCCGGCGTCTCCCGGGCGGCCCAGGCCCGCCGCAGATATTCCTCGAACATGGCCACATCATACCAGTGGGGCTGGCGGCGGTCGAAGGCGTAGCGCCCCTCCCGGAACACCAGGACCTCCCGTCCCAGGATCCGCTTGAGGCGCCATTTGGCCGAGTGGAACTGGCCGATGAGGCGGGCCGGCGGGGCCTCCGGCCACAGGGCGGCCCCGATCTCCTCCCGGGTGGCCGAATCCACCGTGAGGAGGAAGAAGAAGAGCTCCCAGGCCTTGCGGGCCTCCGGCCAGGCCACCGGCTGCCCCTCGATCCATACCTCCCCGGGGCCGAAGGCCCGGATCTCCAGGGGAGGCGAGGCGACCCGAGCGGCCGCCCGCCGGGACCGGCCCAGCCGGCGCAGGGGATCCCAGATGGGGGGCCACTCCACCCCCCGCCGCTTCGCCAATCGGAAGAGGCCGTCGGCCCGCCGCAGCTCCGGGAGGAGGGAAGCGATCATGGCATCGGGGCCGTTGAGGCGGGCCGCTTCGGCCAGCTGCTTCAGGGCCTCCCGGTGCCGGTGGGCCTCGAAATAGGCCCGGGCGATCACAACGTGCGCCCACACCCGGGTGGGGAGGTCGGCTTCCTGCAGGCGCTCCAGGGCCGGGGCCATCCGGGAGAGGCCCTCCAGGATGTAGCCGGCCTCCACCTCGGCCATCCCCCGGGAGAGGGCGGCCACGGCCGCCAGGGGGCGCAGCCCCAGGCGGGCGGCGATCTCCGCCGCCTCCTGGAGAGGCGGGAGGGCCTCCCGGGCCCGGCCCTGCAGCCGCAGGGTCCGCCCCATCCCCTCCAGCCCGTAGGCCATCAGGAACACGTTATGGATCTCCCGGGCGATCCCCAGGGCCGCCCGATAGGCCTCCAGGGCCTCCTCCAGCCGCTCCTCATCCCGGGCGAGGTCCGCCAGGCCGATGAGGAGGAAGGCCTCCATCCGCCGATCCCCCGCCTGGCGGGCCAGCCCCAGGCCCTCCTCGTAGTAACGCCGGGCGGCCTCGAACTGGCAGCGGGCGTAGGCCGTGTAGCCCAGGTTGTTCAGGAGGGTGATCAGGGGGCGGGGGTTCTCCAGGGTCCGGGCCAGGGCCAGGGCCTCCTGGAGGTAGAGGTCCATCTCCGCCAGCCGATCCTGGGCCCGCAGGGCCTCTGCCAGCTCGATCAGGGTGTTCACCAGATCTACCGGGGAATCGATCGATCGGAACAGGGCCATGGCCTGCCGGAGGTCCTGTTCCGCCTCCCGGGGGCGGCCCAGGGCGAGGCGGGCGAAGCCCCGCAACCGATGGGCGGCGGCCAGGGGGTGCACCCACTCGGGCCGGCAGCGGGCGAGGGCGGCCTCGGCGGCGGCCGCCGCCTCGGCGTGGCGGCCCATTAGGTTCAGGGTCGAGGCCCGCTGGACCGCGATCTCCACCCTCAGCAGGTCCTCCTCCGGCCCGCAGGCCGCCTCGGCCTGCTCCAGGAGGTGGAGGGCCGCCTCCGGCCGTCCGGCATCCACCATAACCTTGGCCTGATAAAGCAACAGGCGGGGAGCCTGCTGGAGACGCGCGGGAGGCAGGGCCCGGAACCACCGGCCCAGCGTTTCCAGGCGCCCGGCCGCGTAAACTCCCCGCACCGCTCCCTCCATGGCCTCCCCCGCGGCCTCCAGGTCCCCGGCCTCCAGGAAGTGGGCGACGGCGGCCTCCGCGTCGCCGCGCCCGGCGAACCATCTCCCCGCCTGCCGGTGCAGGTGCCGGTAGCGCTCCGGATCCCGCCCTCGCAGGTAAAGATTCAGGAACTCCCGGAAAAGGTGATGGTAACGATACCAAGGGCCTTCGGCGGTGGTCTCCACCTGGATCAGGAAGAGCTGACGCCGGTCCGCTTCCTCGATCCAGTAGGCGGAATCGGAGCGGCCCCGGAGCGCGTTGCAGGCGGCGACGTTGAAAAGGGGGAGGATCGCGGTCTCCAGGAGGAAATCCTGAAGCTCCGGGGGCTGGCGGGCGAAGACTTCTTCCTCCAGGTAGCGATAGAGGGTCCCCGGCTCGCTGGGTCGAAGGGTTGGTCGGGCCCGGGTTTCGCGCAGGCTTTGGGCGAGCAGGAGGATGGCCGTAATCCACCCTTCGGTTTCCTGGGCCAGGGCCCGGGCCTCATCCTCCGAGAGCTCCATGGCGTAGTGGCGGGTGAAGAGGGTGTGCACTTCCTCGGGGGTGAAAGCGAGATCCTGGAGGCCCAGACCGATGGCCTGCTGGCGGGCCACCAGGCGGGTCAGCGGGAGGCCGTGGGGGCCGCGGCTGGCCAGCAGAATGTGCAGATGTTCCGGCGCATGCTCCAGCAGATGACGGATCACCATCTGGATCCCCGGGTGCTCGGCCACCACGTGGTAATCGTCCAGAACCAGGACGAAGTAATCGGGGATGTTCTCGAGCATATCGTTGATCATAGCGGTGGCCACCGCATCAGGAGGGGTTCCGGCCCGTAGGACACCCAGAGTCAGGCGGCCGAAAGCGGGGAACCGCTCGCGGAGGGCGGCGACCATGTGCTCCACAAAGCGGTGGGTGTTCTGGTCCGTCTCATCCAGGCTATACCAGGCGACGGGCAGGTCCGTGTCGTGGTAGAACTGGACGAGGAGGGCTGTCTTCCCATAGCCGGCGGGCGCGGAGATCAGGATAAGGGTTTTATCGATATGCTCGTGGAGGAAGTTCAGCAGGCGGGGGCGATCCAGCAGCGGCCCGCGCCGCACCGGCGGGTAGATTTTCGTTCTGGCGATCGGGAGCTCAGCAACCATTGCGCCCCCTTTGGACTCCCCTATCCATCCGGGGGGCTCCGCGCAGGACCCATTCCATCATGCGCTCAGTTCGTTGGGGGGCCGTCCCTGCTCACGCCGTTCGCTGGGATTCCCCGTTGCGATGGTTGGAGAGGTGTTAGCAACATGAGTATAACGGGAAAGCGGGGTTTCGAGCAAGAGCCGCCCCGGCGATTGTTGGGGAGGAACGGGCCCTCTCCATTTCGCGGCCTGCAGGGCTGGGTGGGTTGCGAGGGGGGTGCCCGACTTAACGCCCCACGCAGGCGCGGACGTGATTGCTTTCGGCCTCGTTGCCCGCTTTATCGTAGGCTTTCGCCCAGAACTCATGGCAACCCAGCAGCCGATCCCGCTCCACTTGCCGGAAATACCACTTGGCGTTGAAGGGTGGCGCATCCCGCACCGTGAACGGCTGGCCGTCGACGTAGAACTCCACCCGATCCATGGCGTAGTTATCCGAGACCTCGGTGTTCACGCTGATCCATTCATCGGAAAGCTGGTAGCGCTCGCCCTCCCGGGGATACACAATCCGAACCGATGGCGGCGTGTGATCCACGGTTACGGGCACCATGGCGGTGTGCACACTGCCGTCGTGGCGGGCCACTGTGAGCTGGAGGGTGTAGAGACCATCGGCGAAACCGGTGGTGTCCCAGTTCTCCAGCAATCCGTTATCCACCGGGTTCCCATGATCCGGGCCAATGGGGATCCAGGCGGTGGGGTTGAGGCCGGCGCCCACCGCCACCCGATAGGAGGCCACGTCCCCCCGCGCATTCCCGATGATGGGGACCATCCCCCGCACATAGGCGTAGGGGGCGGGGTTCAGGATAGCCACATCGCCGACGGGTTGGGCGAACTGGGTGTCATATTCCGTGGGCGGCTGAGGGATGCCTGCTTCCCGAGCCCAGCCTAAGGCCTCCGGTGGGACCACCAGGAAGACCTTCTCCTCGATTTTATCCGGCGGCGTGCTGGCGGTGGCCAGCTTGCCCGTCTCGCGATTGATGAGGAACGCCTGGTGGAGGTCGCAGACCTCATGAGGCTCGGTGCCGGGGATGAACAGCTCCCGCACCGTCGGGCAGTAAGGGCCGGGGAGCTTCCCGGAGACGGCGCAGATGGTCTTCTCGATCAGGCCGGGTGGCCGCTGGAAGGGCTCCACCGGGAGGCCCCGGTGGGCGTATTCCATCACATCGTGCCAGATGGGGGCCGCCCCGGCGATCCCCGACACGTTCCGCATCGGGCGGTTGTCGGTGTTCCCCACCCAAACCCCCACAACCAGCTGCGGGGTGTAGCCGATGGTCCAGTTATCCCGGAAGTCGTTCGTCGTCCCGGTCTTCACCGCGGCGGGCCGGGAGAGCTCCAGCACGTTCCCCCGTCCGAAGGCCTCCCAGCGCGCGGCGTTGTCCGAGAGGATGCTGGTGATCAGATACGCCACCCGGGGATCCAGGATGGCCTGCACCTCGGGCTGGCGGTATTCCCAGAGGACCTTCCCATCCGGTGTTTCCACCCGGAGGACGGGGACCGGATCCAGCTCGCGATAGCCGGGCCGGCGGCGCTCCTCAGGGACCGGCGCCCCGGCCATGAAGCCGTTGTTGGCGAAGACGCTGAAGGCGTAGACCATATCGATCAGGCGGACCTCGCCGCCGCCCAGGGTGAGGGCCAGGCCGTAGTAATCCAGGCCCTTGTCCAGGGTAGTGATGCCCATGCGATGGGCGAGGCGGATCACGTTGGCGATCCCGGCCATCTGCAGGGCCTCCACCGCCGGGATGTTGTAACTGCGGGCCAGGGCCAGCCGCATCCGCTGCGGGCCGTGGAATTTGCGATCGTAGTTCTCCGGGGCATAGGGTGGCATCCCGGGCCCCTGGTCGAAGGTCTTGGGAACATCCCAGAACAGGTGGGAGGCCGGGACGCCCTGGCTGAGCAGGGTGGCATAGGTGAAGGGTTTGAAAGCGGAACCCGGCTGCCGCAGCCCGTCGACCGCCACATTGAAACGTCCATCGATGGATTCATCCCAGTAATTCACGCTCCCCACCATCGCCAGGATCTCGCCGGTCTTCGGGCGGATGGCCACCAGGGCGCCGTTGGTCACATTGCGGTTCTCGGACTTCAGCTTCTCCACGTGGCGGCGGACGGCTTCCTCCGCGTATTGCTGGAGGTCCCAGTCCAGGGTGGTGTAGACCCGCAGCCCGCCGCGGTTCACCAAGTCCGGCCCGAAGCGCTCCTCCAGCCAGCGGCGGACGTAGAGCGAGAAGTGGGGGGCCTTGATATCGAAGCGCTCGGCGGGCTTCCGCCGGATCGGGATGGGTTGCGCTTTGGCGGCCGCGGCTTCCTCCGGCGTGATGTAGCCTTCTTTTACCATGGCATCCAGCACCAGCTCCTGCCGCCGCTTGGCCTCCTGGGGAGCGTCGATGGGGTTCAGGCTGGGGAACTGGGGGATGGCGGCCAGCATCGCCGACTCCGCCAGGTTCAGCTCCCACACGTGCTTCCCGAAGTAGATCTGAGCCGCTGCCTCCACGCCGTAGGCCAGGTTCCCGTAGAAGTTCGTGTTGAGATAGAACTCCAGGATCTGATCCTTCGAGTAGCGTCGGGAGAGCTCCAGGGCGAGGAGGATCTCCTTGATCTTGCGAACATAGGAGCGCTGATAGCGCTCCTGGGGATCGATGAGGGTGTTTTTGACCAGCTGCTGGGTGATAGAGGAGCCGCCCTGAACGACCTCGCCGCCCGTGTGCAGGTTGATCCACAAGGCCCGCAACAGGCCCTTCGGGTTGATCCCCGGGTTCTCATAGAACGAGCGATCCTCAATGGCAATAGTGGCCTGGCGCAGGGAGAGCGGGATCTGGTCCAGGGGGACCCACGTCCGATCGCCCCATGTGGGGTCGATCACCTCGTAGAGCAGGACACGGCCGGTGCGGTCGTATATTTTAGTGGTTTCGAACGCTCTGGCACTGGCCTCGATGCGGGAGGGGTCGAGATCCCGGACCAGGCTCGTATACAGAGCGGCAGCCCCGGCCACGCCCGCCGCGGTCAGCACGCCGAAGGCCGTTGCGAGAAAGATCGCACCCGCCAGCGTTAGGCGGACCCAGGCGCTGGCCCCCCGGCGGCTGCGAGCCCGCCGCATCCGCCGCCGCTCCAGCAACCATCCCAGCTCGCTGTTTCGAAGGGTCATTCCTCGCCGCTCCAGACAAAGGGAGTCCACCATCTTTCCATCGGCCGTTCCCCGATCCGGCCATCCGGCCTCGGGTTAGCCTTCCGCATCTATTCTCATTCTAACTCGATCCGATCGCGAACGGGGGTGTGCGGGGGGCTCCTCTGGAGAGCTTGCTGGGCCGGGTGGGAAAAAAGAAAGAGGGTGGTGGAACGATCCGCGGAGCCGACCGCCCCACCACCCCCTGTTCTCGGGGGAGCATCGCTGCGGCCATGCGGCGGCTTAGCCGGAAGCCCGCACGGGCTCCGGCGCGTAGACCGGCGTGCACCAGTGGCGATACTTCGGCACCTTTCCCCGGACCACATCGAAGTAAAGATCGTGGAGCCGTCGTGTGATCGGCCCGATCTCCCCATTGCCCACCGGCCGCCGATCCACCGAGACCACCGGGACAAGCTGCACACCGGTGCCGCAGAGGAACATCTCATCGGCGTAGTAAAGTTCCGTGCGGTCGATGTGGCGCTCCACCGTGGGGATCCCCAGCTCGTTGTGGGCGAGCTCAATGATGGTGCGCCGGGTGATCCCCTCCAGGATCTCATCGGTCACCGGGGGTGTGATCAGGGCTCCGTTCCGGACGATGAACAGGTTCTCTGCGCTCCCCTCGGCCACGTGGCCGTCCTCGGTGAGCACGATGGCTTCGTCGAACCCGTTGAGCATCGCCTCGCTCTTGGCCAGGGCGGAGTTCACATAAGCGCCGGTGATCTTGGAGCGAGCGGGGATGGCGTTGTCGTTGATCCGCCGCCATGAGGAGACCATCACGTGGGCTGCCTCGCGCTCAATATAGTGGCCGAAGGGGGTGGTCCAGATGGTCAGTTCCTCCTTCAGGTTATGCAGGCGGACCCCGATGACCTCGTCGGCTTTGTAGGCGATGGGGCGGATGTAGACATCCTCGCGGTATCCTTCTTTTTGAAGCAGCTCGACCGTGATGCGGGTGAGGTCATCGGGGGTGTAGGGGAAGCTCATCAGGAGCATTCGGGCGGAGGCAAGGAGGCGTTCGTAGTGCTCGCGGGGCCGGAAGATGAAGAGCTGCTGCTCCTCCTCGTTCCAGTAGGCCCGTATCCCTTCGAAGACCCCCGTCCCGTAATTGAAGGCGTGGGTCCGCACGCTGATCACGGCTTCCTCGATGGGCACGATGCGACCCTTGAAGAATGCATAGCGGCCGCTCATGGCCTTCCCCCTATTGGTGATAAAGTATAGAAACAGGTGGGCCCTCCTCGAACAGGTCGCCGGAAGGCTTCTCCGCCCGCTGGGGACCCCCAGGACAAGAGGGCACTCCACCTGTCTCGATTATACCTTGCTGGGGCACCCCGCGCGGCCTGAGCAGCGTCTCTTCACCGCCCTCCGACCCGCACCAGGATTGGATCCACCTCCGGCATGGGCATCCGACCCCAGGCAGCCCATGCCTCCCGGGCCTCGGCCACCACGAACAGGGAGCCGGTGACCAGAACCGGGCCGCCTTCCGCCAGCGCGTCCTCCAGGGCATGGGCCACCTCGCGGCGGATCCGCCCGGGAAGGCCCAGCGCCTGCGCGGCTTCCGCCAGGCGCTGGGGGTCCGCCGCTCGGGGATGGCGGGAGCGGGTGAGCCAGATCCCCTCGATCAGCGGTTGTAGGGGGGCCAGAATGGCCCGCGGATCTTTATCGGCGGAAATCCCGAAGACCAGCTGCCAGCGACGCCCCGGGAACACCTCGGCCACCGTCTCCGCCAGCCGCGTCGCCGAGGCATCGTTGTGGGCCCCATCCAGGACCAGCGGGGGCTCTTCCTGCAGGACCTCGAAGCGCCCTGGCCATCGCACCCGTTCCAGCCCCTCCCGGATCGCCTCATCGGGGATCATCCACCCCCGCTCCCGCAGCTGGCCCACGGCGGCCACCGCGAGGGCCGCGTTCTCCCATTGATGGCGTCCCAGCAGCGGCAGGCGGATGGACCAGTGGGACCCGTCAGGGGAATGGATTTCCCCCCGTTGCCCGGTCGGGGCGATGTCCTTCGGGCCATAGCGCCAGCCCTCCAGGGTCCAGAGAGGGGCCCCGCGCTCCGCCGCCACCTGCCGCAGCACCGCCATCGCTTCCTCCGCCTGCGGAGCCGTTACGGCAGGAACCCCAGGCTTCAGGATGCCGGCCTTCTCAAACGCGATGTGGGCCAGCGTCGGCCCCAGGATCTCGGTATGATCCATGCTGAGGGCGGTGATCAGACAGACGGCCGGGGAGACCACGTTCGTGGAATCCAGGCGTCCTCCCAGGCCGACCTCCACCACCGCGATCTCCACGCCGGCCTCGGCGAAGGCCAGGAACCCCATCGCCGTCAGGATGTCGAAGACCGTGAGGTCGGGGTCGGCCTCGATGGCTGGACGGAGCCGCCCGAAGAGCTCCACGACGGTGGAAGGCGGGATCAGCTCCCCTCCGATGCGGATCCGCTCCCGCATGGTATGCAGATGGGGGGAAGTGTAAAGGCCCGTGCGGTATCCGGCCGCCCGGAGGATCGCCTCGGCCATCGCGGCGGTGGAGCCCTTCCCCTTGGTGCCGGCGATATGAATCACCGCGTAGCGGCGGTGAGGGTTCCCCAGTTCCTCCAGCAGACGTCGGATCGGTTCCAGCCGGAAGGCCTCCGGCGCACGAGGCCGGCGCGTCTCGAAGTTGGCCCGTCCGAACAGTTCCAGCAGGGTTGCGAGATAAGCGTCCTCTTCATGCATCGCCGCTTTCTCCTATGGAGATCCCTCACGCTCCATCTTCGAAGGTTGAGGGAGTGGGTGGGCCGCCTTCATCGGCCATCTCCTGCGAAAGCCTCCTATGACCGGACAATGCCGTAGAGTTTGAAGGGGAGAGCAAGAGCGCTCTTCCTGTCATCTCCCGCCATTCTATCCCCATTTTTTGACCGGTTCCTTGTTTCCGCTACAATGAAAAGCAATCGCCCACACCCCATGCTCGCCGCCGCCCATTGGATTCCTGTCCGGAAGGGGGTTCCGATGCGTGTGGTTTTTCCGTTTACGGCGATCGTCGATCAGGAGCGAATGAAACGCGCGCTGGTGCTCTGCGCCATCTACCCGCAGATCGGCGGGGTGCTGATCCGTGGGGAACGGGGCACCGCCAAGTCCACGGCCGCCCGCGCCCTGGCGGCCCTTCTTCCCGAAATCGATGTGGTGGCCGATTGTCCTTTCGCCTGTGATCCCCATCAGCCAGCCACCTGGTGCACCCTCTGTCAGGAGCGGGCCGCCCGGGGCGAGACGCTCCCGGTGGCCCGGCGCAAGACCCGTTTCGTGGACCTGCCGGTCAGCGCCACGGAGGACCGCGTGGTGGGCACCCTGGACATCGAGCGGGCGATCCAGAAGGGGGAGCGCCGGTTTGAGCCAGGGGTCCTGGCGATGGCTAACCGGGGCCTTCTCTATGTAGATGAAGTGAATCTGCTCGACGATCATATTGTGGATGTGCTGCTGGACGCGGCGGCGATGGGGGTGAATGTGGTGGAGCGGGAGGGGATCTCCTTCCAGCACCCGGCCCGTTTCATTCTGGTTGGAACCATGAACCCGGAGGAAGGCGATCTGCGGCCGCAGCTGCTGGACCGTTTTGCCCTCTGCGTGAATGTGGAAGGGGTGCGGGATCCTGCCCAGCGGGCGGAGATCCTGCGGCGCAACCTGGCTTTCGAACAGGACCCGGAGGGGTTCCGCGCGGAGTGGGAGCCGTATGAACGCCAGCTCTCGGAGGAGATCGCGGCGGCACGGGAGCGGCTTCCTCAGGTCATCCACACCCCGCGGGACCTGCTGTTGATCGCCGGGCTGGTGGCCAGCCTGGGGGTGGATGGTCATCGAGCGGATCTGGTGATCTTGAAGACGGCGCGAGCCCACGCGGCCTTCAAGGGCCGGGATCAGATCACGGAGGAGGACATCCTGCTGGCGGCCGAGCTGGCGCTCCCCCATCGGCTCAAGCGTCGGCCCTTCGACGAGGACGGCCATCTCACCCTGGAGCAGCTGGCCGAACGCATGGAGCAGGTTCGGCGCCAGATGGAAGGCAATGCCCCTTCCCAGCCGACCTCGGGTTCGGAGGGGGGGACCCCAAAAAAAGCCCAGCGCACCGACGGGGAGCTCCGTGACCAGAGCCATCCCGTCGGGGAGGAATCGGCGCCGTTGCAGCGCCAGACCGTCACCCGTCAGGAAGGCGTGTGGTGGGAGGGCGGGAAGCGGGTCCCGATTGGGGAGACCTTCCGGGTGAAGCGCCTGGACACGCCGAAGGATCGGCGGGAGCGACGGATCGGTGGCCGCCGGAGCGCCACCCGTTCCGCCCGCAAGCGGGGCCGTTACATCTGGGCGCGCCCCTCCCCGGGCCAGGCGGAGGATCTGGCCTTCGACGCCACCTTCCGGGCTGCCGCCCCCCATCAGATCGAGCGGGACCGCTCTCAGACCACCCTGGCCATCCGGCCGGAGGATTATCATCGCAAGGTTCGGGTCCGCAAGGCCGCGAATTTGATCCTCTTCGTGGTGGATGCCTCGTGGAGCATGGCGGTGGCGGAACGGATGGAGGCCACCAAGGGGGCGATCCTCTCCCTGCTGACGGACGCCTATCAGCGGCGGGATCGGGTGGGGCTGATCGTCTTTCAGAAAGATCGGGCCCGGCTGGTGCTGCCCCCGACCTCGAGTGTGGACCTGGCCAAGAAGGCCCTGGAGGACATTCCGGTGGGGGGCAAGACGCCGCTTTCGGCGGGCCTGTTGCTGGCGTATGAGGTGCTCTGTCGGGAGATGCTCCTGCGCCCCGAGGTGCGCCCGTTGATGATCCTGCTCACGGACGGGGCGGGCAACGTTTCCATGAGCGAGCTGCCGCCCCAGGAGGAAGCCCACCGGATCGCCGACCGCTTTCGGGAGCGGGGGATCCCGTGTGTGGTGATCAACATGGAGCATGCGGCCTTCGATCAGGGCCTGGCCCAGGCGCTGGCCGATCATCTCGGCGCCCCCTGCTATACGCTCCAGGAGCTGAAAGCGGAATCCCTTTACTCCACGGTCCGGTCGGCGTTGCGGTAAAGACGGGCCGGAGAGCGCGGCGGAAGCCGGCAACAACTTTCCAGATCCTCTATGCGGGATGCGCGTCGTGTCCATCTCCCCCCCGAGGATGCCCGTCCGTCCATGGATCCACACCCATCGGCGCGGGGACCTTGTGGCCTTGGCGCTGCTGGGGTTAGGCTGGGGGCTCCGGATCCACGGTTTAACCTACCATAGCATCTGGCTGGATGAAGGAGCAGCGCTCTGGATCGCCCGGCTGCCCCTGGGGGTGCTGCTCGAACGCACCATGGCCTTTCGAGAGGAAGTGAGCCCTCCCCTTTATTTCCTCCTGCTCAAAGGATGGATAGCCCTGGCTGGGGACGGGGATTTCGCGTTGCGTTTTTTCT
Organism: Thermoflexus sp.; assembly: GCF_034432235.1. NCBI lineage: Bacteria > Bacillati > Chloroflexota > Thermoflexia > Thermoflexales > Thermoflexaceae > Thermoflexus > Thermoflexus sp. Next base: position 37,306 of record NZ_DAOUCJ010000031.1, read on the forward strand.
CGGCCGGGTGGATGCTGATCGGCCTGGCGTTCCTCTTTCCGCTTGGCCGGATCGCCTTCGGTCGAGCGATCGGTCGACTGGCCCTGGCCATGGGTGTGCTCCAGCCCTACCTGGTCTGGTTCTCCCAGGAAGTCCGCGTCTATGGCCTTCTCTTCGCCCTGAGCAGCCTGAGCACGCTGGAGCTGCTGCGGGCGCTTCAACGAAACCGCTGGTCCAGCTGGCTCCGCTATGGCGTGGCCATCGCGGCCGCGTGTTATACCCATCTCACCGCGCTCTGGATGATCACTGCTCATCTGGCGCTGGCCGCATGGGAAGGGAGGCGCCTGGGGTGGCCGCCGCGGTGGCTGCTTGCTCTAACGGTCATCCTGCTTGCTGGATGGCCCCTGGCCCTGCGGGCATGGCTCAGCCAGCAGGGCACCGTGTTCTGGTGGAATCCTCCCCAGCCCCTGGGAGCTGCCGTCCAGCTCCTGATCATCACCTGGACTGTTTACCAGATCCCGCCCGGGTTTCCAGAGGCTGTCCTTTGGATTTACATGGGGGCGGTGCTGCTCATCGGCCTCCTTCGGCTTCGGGGTTTCTCCCCCGTGCGGTGGGGGATCAGCCTGGGGCTCGGATGGGGGCTCTGGTATCTGACGAGCCAGCGGTTCCCCCTCACCTCTCCGCGCTACTGGATGAGCCTCACCCCCATGTTCCTGATCGGGCTGGCGGCCCTCATCGCCTGGGGGAAGCCTTCTGCTCGGAGCCGGGCGTGGATGGTCGCGGCATGGATGGGGTGGGTGGGGATCAGCGTCCCCGGCTTGCGGGAGCTCTGGTCCCCCCGGAGCGCCAAGGAGGATTGGCGTGGAGCGGCCGCATGGATTTCCGCATATGCTGGACCCCGGGACGGAGCGCTCTTCTTTGCGGAATATGTTCGCTTCCCGTTCTTTCATTATTATCGGAAGCCCCTGGATCATCGGGCGTTTGCGCATCCCCTCCCGGATCGCTCCGTCGCCGAGCGGACTTTAAACGACCTGGGCCTGGAGCAATATGAAACCCTCTGGTATATCCGGGCCCACGCGGACTGGGCCGATCCCCAGGACCTGGTGGATCAGGTGCTGCGGTCCCGGTATCCGGTTCGGATGGAAGTTTTCCCGGAGAAGATCCGCATCCGGGCCTACGCGATCCGCTGGCAGCGGGAGGATCTTCCTCCAGGGGCTCGACCCACCTTCCTGTCGTTCCCGGGCGGATGGATCCTGCGAGGGTTCCAGCATGCAGGCTCGGGAGGGGTGCGCCCGCGAGCCTGGGGCGTTTTCCCGCCAACCCGTCAGCTCCATCTCACCCTTTACTGGCAGCGAAGGGCCGCTCATCGCTCCGAGGTTCATCTCCGTGCCGCGCTGATGGATTCCGGGGGGCGCCTCCGCGGGGAGGCGCTTCCCCCTCGGGATGGTCTCCTCCTCCGGCATCCCCCTGCTGAGTGGCCGGTGGGTCCCCTCATTGTGGATGATCGGGACCTGCTCCTTCCGGAGGATCTGCCCCCCGGCCGCTATAGGCTGGCGGTCTGGGTGGAACAGCCTGGAGAGGCCTCCCCATCTCCCCAGATCCTGGACGAGATCGAGGTCCTCCCGTGATGCGAGGCACAGCAGCGGGACATCGCCGGGCGATCCCGGTTGCCGCTCTCGCTCTCCTGGGGGCGGGCTTCTTTCTGCGCGTGTGGCGGATTGCGCTTCCCTCCCTGCGGGGAGATGAAGCCTTCTCGTGGATGATCGCCCGCCAGGATCCCGGGTCGATCCTCCGGTTCATCTGGGAGGCCCGGGAGCCCCATTCTCCGCTGCCCTTTCTCTGGATGAAGGTATGGATAGGATGGGCAGGCGACGGGGAGTTTACGCTGCGCTTCCATTCGTTGTTTCTGACCTTCCTGATCCTCCCGCTGGTGGGCTGGTGGCTTCGATCTCTCGGCCGTGATCGGGCGATCGCCATAGCGGGGATGGCTCTGGCCAGCGTTCACCCCTATCTGATCTGGCAGAGCCAGGACGCCCGGCAATATGGGACATTGGCGTTCTTTGGCGTTGCGGAGCCGGCGGCGCTCCTGCAGGCGCTGCGCACGGGCCGGAAGCGGGACTGGGCGCTCTTCATCCTGATCGGGACGCTGGGCGCCTATTATCATTACAATCTGATCATCCTGTTCGCGCTGCAAGGACTGTGGATCGTCGCTTTCCGGCGTCGCCTTCTCCGGCCATGGGGGATGGCCCAGGGGGCGGTCCTGATGCTCTTCCTCCCCGGGGCGATTCTGGCCGGGCATGCGCTGGCCCCGTATTCAGGGACGGCGCAGCGCGCTCCCGCGCTCCTGGACGGGCTGTATCAGATCGCCCGGGCGTTTACGGTAGGGACGACCGGGGATGGCCTGGCGGCGGCAGCGGCGATCGCCGGCTGGACGCTGGCTGCCGGAATCGGGGCGTGGCGGTCCTTCCGGTCTTCGCTGGAGGAAGGCCTCTGGTTGATTGGGCACCTGGCTGCGCCGATTGCGGCGACCTTCCTGGTGGCCCGGAGCCGATCGGTTTTCGCTCCCCATTATATGATCACCGCCCTTCCCTTCTGGATCCTTCTGGCGGCGATCGGCATGGGAGAGCTCCGGGGAGGGAAGCCGTGGCGCTGGGGGTTCCTGGGCCTGTGCAGCCTGGGGATCGGGCTCGGTTTCGCCCAGAGCCTGGTGCATTATTACGCGGATCCCCGGTATGCCAAGAGCCCTCCGATCCGGGAGCTGACCGCCGAGCTGCATCGGAAGGCCCAGCCCGGGGATTACGCGCTGATTACATTTCCCGATCCGTCGTTCACATATTATCATCGAGACGCCATCCCCTGGGGGATGCTGCCGTCTATACAGCCTTTCCAGCGGGCGGAAACCCTCGCCGCCCTGGAGCGCCTCGCTTTGCAGCACCAGCGGATCTGGCTGATCCCGATCCACCTGCCCATGTGGCCGGGATCCGAGGAGGTCGAGCGCTGGCTGCGCCTGCACGCGGAGCTTCGGGAGGAACAGGCCTTCGGCCCGCTGCGGCTGCTCGCGTTCCGGCCGGAGGCGCGCGCCCTGGCGGAGATGCGTCCAGCAACGGCGCGTTGGGCGGATGGGATCGAGCTGGTGGCCTTCCGGCTCGAGCCTGAAGGCGCTGTGCCCCGGGGCGGAAGGCTGCGCGTCTCGACCGCATGGCGGCGATGGGGAGAGGTTCGGGAGGAGCACAGCGTGTTTGTGCATCTCCTGGATGAGACCGGCCGGCTGATCGCCCAGGACGATCATCCGGTGGGCCGAGGATCCTATCCCTCCGTGGCGTGGTCCGGTGAGGAGATCCTGTTCGAGTATTTCGATTTAAAGATTCCTGAACATGTTGCTCCGGGTCGCTACCGCCTGGTCATCGGGCGATACAACTGGGAGACCCTGATTCGCATCCCGGTGGGGACTTCGGATCACCTCGAGCTCGGGATCGTTGAGGTTGGCCCATGATCACACGACGGGACGTGGGATGGTCGCTGGGGTTGGGGATGCTTGCCTTCGCGGTGTATTTCCTGACCTATTCCGGCTACCCAATCAGCGATGATGAGCGGGCGATGTTCGCCTCTGCCTCGAGCTTTCAGAAGATCGGGCGCTTCACCATCCACCCCCTTTACTATCTGGATGTCAAGCCCGGCAGCGCGAACGTAGGCATGTACGCAGTGTCGGGAGAGATGGTTCCCAATTACGAGCCCCTTCAGATCGTAGCAATGGTTCCCCTGCTCGGGCTGAGCGATCTTCTGGGAACGGGGCGCTTCCAGACGGCCATGCTGCTGGGCCCGATGGTCGCCGCAGCCACGGTCGGCGCGCTCTATCTGATTTTGAGAGGCCTGAACTTCTCCGCCCCGACTGCCACGGCCACCGCGTTGCTGTTCGCCTTTGGGACGATGGCCTGGCCCTACAGCCAGCGGCTGTTCCGGGAACCTCTGGCCGGGTTCTGGCTGTTGCTGGCCTTCGGGGCACCCTTTCTCATCCCCAGGCCGCCTGAAGCGCTCTTCTTCCTGGCTGGGCTGGCTTTCGGAGGGGCGGTGGCGACCAAGCAATCCGCTCTGATCGCCCTTCCGGGCCTCCTCATGGCTCTCTATCCATCTATGCGTTTTCCTTCCCGGCGGATGGCGCTTCAGGCGGGGATGGCCGCGCTGGCTGGCTTCATGATTGTGATGATCCCTGCTCATCTGTATTACCGGACCACTCTGGCTGGCGTTCCGGCGTTCGCCCGTAATGTGGTGGAGTATTCGCGCTCGCCGGAGCTTGTGCTCTCTGAGCCGGAGCAGATGGTCCGTCGAGCCCTGGCCCTGACGGTAAGCCCCGGCAAGGGGGTGCTCATCTATTCGCCAGCCTTGCTGCTGGCCCTGGCGGGGCTCGGGAGGCTCTTTCGAACCTATCCCTTTCTTGCCGGGGGCCTGACGGCCTTCGCTGCCCTTCATCTAATCGGTTACAGCCGTCAGATCATCTGGTGGGGTGGCCTGAGCTGGGGACCGCGATATATGATCCCTCTGATTCCTGGGATGATGCTCGCCGCCGCCCCGGCTGTGGCTCATCTCCTCCGGCCGCCCCGCCGTTGGGGTCTCCCCTTGCTGATCGGTCTCGGGCTGCTGGCCATGCTTCCCCAGCTGGCCGGCGTCCTGGTGGATCCCCGCGTCTTTGAAGGCGAGCTGGATCGCTCCTTATATCATGTGCTGAGGGATTATCCGCAGGCGATGGAGCGCGTGGCCTGGGATCTGGCTTACAACCCGATCCTGGGCCACTGGCGGATGCTGGATGGGGCAGATCCGGCGCCCGCATGGATCCGCAAGGGGCCAGGTTGGCACATCCTCTGGCTTCCGATAGCGATCAGTCTTGGGGCAGGTCTGTGCGCCCTGGGGATCCTCCAGCAGCTCCGACAGGCTTCCGAGACGCTGCCTGGGCGAAACCTCCTTCTGATCGGGGGGCTCAGTGTGGGGGCGTTCCTGGCGGCGGCATGGTCCCTCCACGCGATCGCGGACGATCCCCGCTACGATTTCCACGAGAACGCCCGCTTCCTTCGGCCGATGATTGAGGACCTCAATCGGGAGGCGCAAGCGGGGGACGTGCTGTTGATGACCTATCCGTATTTCGGCGATTACTTCCTGAACTGGCTGCGGGCGCCTGTGGACTGGTATGGGATCTTCTCCGCCGCTTTCCCTCTCCCGGAGCCCCAGCGGATGTTGCTGGACCGCGTCCTCGCCCGGCATCCCCGGGTCTGGCTGATGCGGCCGTGGAATCGCTGGCATGAGCCGGAGCCCGGGATCGAGCGTTATCTGCTGGAGCACGCCTATAAGGTTCGCGAAAACGATTATGAAGACTGGATGAGGTTGATCCTCTACCTGAGCCCTCGAGGGGGGTGGCATATCGTTGGGGGAGGCATCCGCTGGGCCCATGGGCTGGAGTTGAGCGCAGCGGCCATCCAGGGGGAGACGACACCGATCTCCGGGGCGGACAAGCCGATCCTCCACCTGCAAAGGGGGGCTCCTCTGCGCCTGACCCTGATCTGGCAAGCGGTGCGCCCCTCCCCTTCCTCTCGCAAAGTGTTTGTGCACATCGGCCATCCGGATCAGCCGCCCCTGTTGCAACAGGATCGTCTTCCTCAGGATGGGTGGGGACGGATCGAGGAGTGGATGCCGGGCTGGCCTGTTCTGGACCGCTATGGGTTTTTGCTCGATCTACCGCCCGGCCGCTATATCCTGCGCATCGGATTCTACGATGAGAGGACAGGCAGTCGAGAGCCCTCCGATCATGGCGAAGTGGTGGATCTGCTGGACCTCGAGGTTCGCTGAGGTCGCGCGACGCCATGGGCCGCCGATCCTCCTGTTCGCCGCGTTATCGGTCGCGCTGACCTGGCCGGTGGCGCTGACAGCGTCCTCGCATCTTGAGAACGATGGGGATGCCGTGTTGAACGCGTGGACGCTGGGATGGGTGGCGACTCATTTGCGACATCCCGCCCAGCTCCCCCACGCGCCCAATTTTTATCCTTACCCTTACACGCTGTATTTTTCCGAACATCTCATCGGGGCCGCGCTGTTGATCGCGCCGGTGATCGGGCTCACGGGCAACCCGGTGCTGGCCTACAACGTGCTGTTCCTCTCCGCCTTTGTTCTCTCCGCCGGGTCCATGTATGCCCTCGTTTCCTGGATGACGGGGGATCGATCGGCGGCGATGCTGAGCGGAATGCTATTCGCCTCTATGACGCTTCGGTTCGGGCCTTCGCCCCAGCTCCAGGTTTTGCTGAATTTCGGGATCCCACTGGCTCTTCTGTTCTTCCTGCGGGCCCTGCGGACCGGTCGATGTCGAGATGTCGTGGGGTTGGGGGGGGTCTTCGCGCTCCAGTTTCTGATATCGCTCTATCACGGCCTGTTCACAGCGGTGGGTTTAATCAGCGTGGGAGCCGAACAGCTTATGCGCAACCCCCGGGCCCGCCGGGCCGCCCTCTGGGGGAGGATCGCCCTCGCCATGGCCGCCGCGGCCGGGCTTCTGCTTCCGGTCACATGGCCTTACCTGGAGGCGCGCCGCTGGGTGGGAGCGCGGGGGCTGGATCAGCAGGCCCTCTTTGGGGCGCTCAGCTACCTGCTGGTACCCCATGGACATCTTTACGCCGCGCTCCCACCTTTCCGCGAGGTCCACCGGTATGCCCACATTGAGACCCTTTTCCCGGGGGTGGTGCCCCTGGCGCTGGCCGCCTATGGCCTTTGGCGGAGCCGCTCTCCCTGGCGCCGGCCCTTCGCCCTGTTGCTGGCCCTGGGATGGATATTCTCCCTCGGCCCGGCGCTCCGTCTGCGGCTGGAGGATCCGCCGCTGATCCCGGCGATGCCTTATGTTCTCCTCTGGCGCTTCTTCCCGGGCTTTCAGGCCATCCGCGTCCCCGCTCGGATGTTTGTGCTGGCTCAGCTGGGCCTGGCCGGGCTGGCCGGCCTTGGCTGGCACGCGTGGCACCCCCGGCGGATCCCTCGAGCCGGGGGGGTTCTCGCCGTGCTGGCCCTGGCGACCCTGGAAGCCTATCGGGGTCCCTTCCCCCGGTATCCGGCGCCGCAGCCCTTGCCGGATCTGGACCGGCACCTCGCCAGCCATCGCCCGACAAGCCCCTTTATCGAGCTTCCCACTCTCCGAACCCTGGACGTGCTGTCCGATGCCGAGACCATGCGCCGGTTGACCCATGCCCAGTTTGCCACCCTGTATCGAGGGCAACCGACGCCCATTGGCTACAGCGGGTTCTTTCCTCCCCTGTTCTGGGAGGTGGCGGATCGTCTCCTGGTCTTCCCATCCCGTGAGAGCCTGGCTTTTTTGGAAGATCTGGGTGTACGGGCCATCCTGGTTCGAACCGATGGCTGGGCTCCGGGGGAGCGGGAGGCCCTGGAGGCCCGCTGGGCGCTGTTCCGGGATTCCTTTGAGAGGGAGGCGGAAACGCCCGCCGGGACGCTCTACTGGATTCGGGAGCGCCCGCGGTCCACGGTCGGGGAAATCGACGTCACCGGCGTGCCCGTGGGGGATCGGATCTGGATCTTCCTGAATCTCCCACGGGGCGCGTGGCCCTGGCGGATCTCGATCACGCCCGGTCGCTATCGACTGGAGATCACCCCGCTGAACCGCGCGAGCGTCCCTCCCTCTTATGTCCTGGAGGGGGCTCTCCCCCGCGTTCTGCCGTTCTACCTGGAGAAGTTGCCCATCGGGGTTCTCCCCCTGCCCGCAGACATCCAGGCGTTCAAAGTGGAGGGCTGGGTGGAAGGAGGGGACAGCGGGCGGCTGGAGCTTCCCCCGGCCCGGCGGATCCTCCTCCGGCGTGTGGTCTTCCTGGAGGAACCTTTATCCGCCCTTCCAGCTACCTATCGCATGCCCATGATCGAATTCCAGAACGGCATCGTCCTGGGGGTGATCGCCCTGAGTGGAGAGGCCTTCTGTCCGGGCGAGGCCCTTGAGTTCACCATGCTCTGGAACGTGAGGGATGTGCAGGCCTTCCAGGCTCAGGAGCGCGTGCCGGTGGTGTTTCTCCACCTTCACGATCGAGGGGGCCGAATGGTGGGGGGTCGGGATCTGCCCCTCGATTTCGGAATCAAATCCTTCCGCGAGTGGGGACCGGGAGAGGTGATCGCTCAAGGATATCGGGTGACTCTTCCGCTCGATCTGCCTCCTGGCCCGGCCTCCATGGTGATTGGGCTCTACCCGCTGGGCCAGCCGGAGCCAGGGAGCCGCTGGCCGATCCGATCGGCCCGCGCGCCGCTCTGGGAGCATGCCGCGGCGGTAGGGGCAACCATCGAGATCCTTCCGAGTCCATGTCGGATCCCGGAGGGGCGCTGAGATGGTGCGGGAGCGGGGCTTCTGGCTGATGATGCTGGGCCTCCTGATGCTGGTGGAGCCGATGATCCGTCCTGGCCTGCCGCCCACTGAGGATGGGGTGATCCACGCCTATCGGGTTCTGGAGATGGATCGCCTCTGGCGGGTCGGGGTTTTTTACTCCCGCTGGGCGCCGGATCTGGCCTTCGGCCTGGGCACGCCGCTCTTTCACTTCCTTGGGCCGCTCTTCCCATGGCTGGGAGCCCTGGGGAGGTGGATAGGGCTTCCGCTGGAGCTCAGCATCAAGATCCCCCTTGCCGGGCTGTTGTTGCTGGGGAGCGCAGGGGTCTACGGGCTGGCGCGTCTTTGGGGCCTTTCGGAGCCGGCCAGCCTCATAGCGGGTCTCGCCTTCGCCAGCGCTCCCTTTCGGGTGCGGGAGCTCTACGGGCAGGGCGACTACCCCCAGTATCTGGCGACCAGTCTGCTGCCGTGGGCCCTGTTCGCCCTCCACCGTGTGCTGCGGGGAGGAAGGGGGGGCTGGCGCTTCGCTGCCGCATGGACGATCGCATGGCTTCCTTTAAGCCATAACATCAGCGCGCTCTTGAGCGTCCCGATCCTTCTCGGATACAGCTTGCTGGTCATCGGGGTGGAGGGGATGTCATGGCGTCGTATCCTCCGCATCCTGCATGTTCTGGCAATCGGCGCCGGCCTGGCCGCTTTCTTCGTGTTGCCGGCTCTGGCTGACCGTTCCCTCGTGCATCTGGATCGATTGCTCCAGGGGGAGTATGACTTCCGGAAACATTTCGTAGATCTGGGGACGCTGCTCTCCATGCCGCCCCTTCGGGATGATCGGCTGGGGAATCGACGGCTGATCCTGACCCTGGGACTCCATCAGGTGCTCCTCTCGCTGCCGGCCTGGTGGGGACTGGTCCGGTCGGATCAACGACGGGGGCTGACCCTCGGTTGCGCGGGGGGGCTGGCGGGGATGATCGCGATGATGCTTCCCGTCTCCCGGCCCGTATGGGAAGCGATCCCCCTGCTGGCCTATGCGGAGTTCCCATGGCGATGGCTCGGGATCGCCGCGCTTCCCCTGGCGCTGCTGGTTGGCCTGGCTGTGGACGCCATGCCCCCTCGCTGGCGAGGCGGGGCTGCTCTCCTCTTCTCTATGCTTCTGATCGCTGGAAGCCTGGGGCTGCTCTACAACGGAGGCACGCCGGTTCGTCTGATTCGGCCGACCCTGGCCGATCTCCACGCTTACGAGCGCCGGCATCGCTATCCCGGCCTGACCAGTGTGGGAGAGCTCTTCCCGCGATGGGTGCAGGGCGAGATCGAAGGCTCCTCCCTGGAGGCCGCTTATCTGGAAGGCCGAGAGCCGATCCGGCTGGATCGGAGCAGTTTGCCGCCGGGCGCGGACGTCCGTGTCCTCCATTTGGGCGCGCTGGATCAGCGCTATCAGGTGGCGCTCCCGGTGGGGGTCGATCTCCGGTTTGAGGTCCTGGCGTTCCCTGGATGGACGGTGCGGATGGACGGGCGGCCGGCCGTTACATGGGCGGAGGCGGGAACCGGGAGATTGCGGGCCGAGATCCCCCCGGGGTCCCATGAGATTCGCCTCCGGTTTGAGCCGCTGCTCCACTGGCGGCTCCTGGAGCTGTTCTCCGCCGGGTTCGCGGCATTGGGCATCTGGCGGTGGGTGTTCCCACCGGGCGGGAGGATCCTTCGGCGTATTCCTTCAATCCTCCGCCGGGCCATGGCTCTTCCCGCATCCGCGGGGGCAGGCTGGCGTTCATGGTCGGTGGGCCAGCGTGCGATGGCCGCTCTCTTCATCGTCAGCCTCATCAGCCAGGCCCCCTATCGACTCTGGAACGCCACCCGCGCGCCGTTGGATCGGCCTCCCGGGCCGGCTGCCTATGTGCAGGCGGATTACGGAAGCCAGATCCGCCTGGTGGGATATCGTCTGGAACCTTCCCACGTGCCGCCGGGCGGGGAAGCACGGCTGATCCTGTGGTGGCGTCCCCTCCGGTTCATGGAAACTCAATACAGCGTGTATGTCCACGCGTATCCGGCCAGCGGAGAGCCCCGTCTGGCTTTCCAGAGCGATCACATGCATCCAGCGGACGTGCCCACGAACGCCTGGGATGTGGAACGAATCTATATGGATGGCCATCTCCTGCGCGTGCCCTCGGAGATCCCGCCCGGGCTCTACCGGATCCGAGTGGGCCTGTATGAGCGGCTCCACCCAGAGAGCCGATTGCGGATCGATGGCTCGGGGGAAGATGGATTCGACCTCCCGACGCCCCTGGTGGTCGCCCGCCCCATCCCCATGCTGCCGCAGCCCATCTCCTTTGGGGGAAAGATCCGCCTGGTCGGCGTGGAGCTTCCCTCCCGTTTAGCGCCGGGGGCGCCATGGACCCTGTGGCTGGCCTTCGAAGCCGTGTCCCCTATGGAAGCGGACTACACGCTTTTCGTGCATGTCGTCGATGAGAAAGGAGTGCAGAAGAGTCAGCGAGATCTCTGGCAACCCACCTCGCGCTGGCCGGGGGGAGTGAGCATCCCCATCGCTGTGGAGCTGGACGGCCCCCCTCATCCGGGCCGTTACTTCCTGCGGATCGGGTGGTATAAATGGCCGGAGATGATCCATCTGGCTCCCGAGTTCATGGCGGAGACCTTCTATCTTTACCCGGTGCCGATCGAGGTGAGGTGAGAACGAATGCGAGGGCTCTGGCGAGAACGAGGTCTCTGGCTGATGGGGATCGGGATGGTGCCGGTTTGCGGACCGCTGCTGTGGGCCGGCTTCCCCCCCTCCCATGATGGCGTGCTGCACGTATATCGGGTCCTGGAGATGGATCGCATGTGGCGCGCGGGGGTGTTCTATCCCCGCTGGGCCCCCGATTTGGTGTCCGGGTTGGGTTACCCGCTGTTTCATTTTCTTGGGCCGCTGTTCCCCTGGCTGGGCGCGCTGGGGATGCGGCTGGGGCTCGACCTGGAGAGCAGTGTGAAGCTCGCCCTGGCCCTTCTGGTGGGGTTGGGGGGCACCGGGGTTTACCGGCTGGCCCGCCGATGGGGGATTCACGAGGTGGGAGCCATGATCGCTGGGCTGGCTTACGTTTACGCCCCGTTCCGGGTCCGCGAGCTTTACTGGCAGGGGGACTTCCCGCAGTATCTGGCGCTGAGTTTGCTCCCCTGGGCCATGGGTGCCTTCCATGGATATCTGCAGGAGGGGGGATGGGCCCAGCGCTGGAAAGCAGGGGTGGCCTATAGCCTGCTCCTGCTCAGCCACAACATCACCGCCATGCTGGGCACGATCGCCCTTCTCGGCTACGGCGTTCTGGTCTGGGCGGCAGAGCGCCCCCCGCGCCGGCGGTTATGGGGAGCCCTGTGGGCCCTCGGGCTGGGAGTGGGGCTGGCCGCGTTCTTCGTGGTTCCGGCCCTGCTCGATCGGCCGCTGGTTCACCTGGATCGCCTGCTCCAGGGCCACTTTGATTTCCGAAAGCACTTCCTCGGGTTGGATCGCTTGCTCTCCTTTGTGCCCATGCAGGATCAGAGCATGGGCAATCCCCAGGAGGTGCTGACCCTGGGCGCCCATCAGGTCCTGCTGGCCGCTGCTGCTCTTCTCGGCTGGGGAGGATGGACCCGCCCTCAGCGGATCCTGGCAGCAGGTGCCTGGCTGGGGCTGATTGGGATGATCGGGCTCATGACGGCGCCCGCCCGTCCGCTATGGGAGCATTTGCCGTTGCTGGCCTACTCGGAGTTCCCGTGGCGCTGGCTGGGCATCGCCGGGCTCCCCACCGCCTTGCTGATCGGATTGGGGATGGAAGGGTTGCGGCGATCCGGATGGCGGGCCATGGGAGCGGCCGTCGCCGGGCTGGCCCTGATGTTGGGCGTTGCGCCGCTGCTGTATCCCTTCGGTCGGTTCACGGTTCTCCGCCAGGCCACCCTGGCGGATTTGCAGGCCTTCGATCGGGCAGCGGGCCTGATCGGCCTCACCAGTGTGGGCGAGCTCCTGCCTCGCACGGTGCTCGCTCGGGAGATCCCACCCTCTCCCCTGGAAGAGGCTTACCGTCGGGGCGAGGAGCCGGTTCGCCTGGATTCCGCCTCGCTTCCCTCCGGCGCGACGGCCCGTCCGCTCTCCCTGGGCCCGCTGGATCAGCGTTTCTGGGTCGATCTTCCGGTGGGCGCCACGTTGCGGTTCTGGGTCTTTGCGTTCCCAGGCTGGCAGGTTCAGGTGGATGGGCGTCCGGTTTCCGTGGGGGCAGTTGGGGAGCTGGGTCTGCTCCATGCCGCCGTCCCTGTTGGAAGCCATGAAATCCGGTTGTGTTTTTGCGGTCGATGGGACTGGCGGTTGCTGGAGCTGTTCTCGCTGGGACTTGGGCTGGCCGGCTTCGGCCAGTGGTGGACTCGCCGTGTTCGTTCCCGGCCGCAAGCGGTAGCGGGGATCTCTCCCCATCCTCTCTCCCAGAGGGAGTGGATGGCCCTGGCCGCTTTCTGGGCTCTGATCCTGGGCGTGAAGTTTCTCTATGTGGATCCTCACACCCGCTGGTTTCGTCCGCGATCCGATCCGGATCATCCCCCGGGCATGCGCGAGCGGGCGGATGTCGACTTCGGCGGCCGCATTCGTCTGCTGGGCTATGCGGCCTCTCCCCCCGCGTGGGTGATCGAACCGGGAGAGCGCCTGATCCTCACCCTGTGGTGGCGCGGGCTGCAGGAGATGAACACACAATACAGCGTTTACGTGCATGGGCTGGAAGCCCTCCCGCCCCACCGGTTGCGGTTCCAGAGCGATCACATGCATCCGGGGGACATGCCCACGACGGCATCCCCGTGGCGGGAGGAGCGTTATATTCGGGATGTCCACGTCATTCGGATCCCAGCGGATCTCTCCCCCGGGCCTTATCGGTTGAAGGTGGGATTATATGAGAGAGATCACCCCGAGCAAACCCTTTCGGTGGATGGCTCTGGGGAAAACGGATATATGCTCCCGCATATCCTGCTGGTCAACCGGCCGATGCCGCCCGCCGCCCGCCTGCCGGAGCCGATCTCCTTTGGAGGGGCTCTCCGCCTGGTCGGCGCGGAGCTCCCGACGAAGATCCCCCGGGGCCAGCCGTGGCGGCTCTGGTTTTACTGGGAGGCGGAGCGTCCAATCGATCGCTCCTATACGCTCTTCGTTCATCGAACGGATGAAAGCGGGGCGGTTCGAGGGCAGCGGGATGCTCCGCCCTATTCTGGCGCGTTCGAAACCTCCCGCTGGCCCCCGGGAATCATCATCGCCATCCCGGTTGAGCTGGAAGGGATCGATCAGGTGGGATGGTATCATCTCCGAATCGGCTGGTATGAATGGCCCTCGCTGACGCATCTGAACCTCCCTTCCGGGGAGACCGCCTATATCCTTCCCCGTCCGATCGAGGTGAGCCCGTGAAGCGGCGCGCCTTCCTCCAGGACGGAACCATCGCCCTGGCCTACGCCCTCTGGTCCATCTTGCTGACCGCTCCGCTCGTCTTTCGAATGGCGGACGCCCTTCCTCAGGACCTGGGGGATCCCCTGCTGAATACGTGGATCCTGGCCTGGGAGACCCGGGCACTGGTGGACCGTCCCGGAGCGTTCTTCGACGCACCGATCTTTTATCCGCATCGCGGGACACTGGCGTATTCTGAGCCCCTGCTGGGGATCCTGCCCTTTGCCTTCTCCTTCATGCTGGGAACGGGGATCCCGGCCCTGGGTTACAATATGGCTTTCCTTTTCTCTTTCTGGATCGCCGCGATGGGGATGGCGCGGCTGGTGCGGGCGTGGGGCGGAGGCCGTCGGGCGGCGTTTGTCGCCGGGTGGCTGTTCGCCGCCGCCCCCTATCGCTTCGCCCACCTGATGCATCTGCAGCTGCTCTACGCCGGATGGATCCCGATGGCCATGGCCGCGCTGATCCGATACCTGCGGCGGCCCACGTGGCGGCGGGCGTTCGACCTGTTGCTTTCTCTCCTTCTGATGACGCTCTCCAGCTGGCATCTGGCGGTGTTCGGCGGCATCGCCCTCGTCCTCCTGGGCCTCTGGGGTCTGCGGGAGCAGCATCTCCTCCGGCCGGCCCTGAAAAAGATGGCCCTCGTGATCCTCTTGGGGGGTCTTATCATCGGGAGTATCGCCGTGCCTTACTTCCGGGTGGCCCCCGAGCTGGCCCGCCATCGGGATCTGCGGCTGGCCCAGGAGTTCGCCGCATGGCCCATCGACGGGCTGGCCGCCGCTCCGATCCTGCGGATCCTGGGGCCGCTCACAGCTCCTTTCCGCATCCCTGGACATACCACCCACGAGGTGCAGCTGTATCCGGGCCTGGCTCCCCTCGTGATGGCCGCCATCGCCCTTCGAGCGTCATCGCGCGGGTGGGCGCGCGCCCTCCAGCGGATGGCGTGGGTGTGCATGGGGTTAGGCGCAGCGATGGCCCTGGGCCCGCGCTGGACCATAGGCCCGATCATCCTTCCAGGCCTTTACGCCGGCGTGGCTACCCTGTTCCCCGGCATCACGCTGATCCGAGCCATCGCACGCTGGTTCCTGCTGGCGTTGATCGGCCTGCACGGGCTGGCCGGGATCGGCCTTGCAGAGGCGTTTCGATCTTTCCGGAGGCGTGCCATACCCTTTGCCCTCGGGATGCTCGGCCTGGGCGCCCTGGAGGCCTGGGCGGTCCCCCTCCCGCTGGCGCCTCTTCCCCGGCCGTCGGCGCTGCCGCCGGTCTACCGCTGGCTGGCCCAGCAGCCCGGGGCGTTCGCTGTCGTGGAGCTGCCCGTCTTCCTCCCTCTGGATGCCGGTGAAACGATGCGTATGTATGCCGCGCTGGTCCACGGCAAGCCTCTGATCATCGCCTACAGCGGATATATCCCACCGGACATCCGGGAGCTGCGGGAGCGGTTGCGAACCTTCCCGGGTCGAGAAGCCCGGGAAGCGCTTGCCGCCCTGCGCGCCGTCGGCGTGCGCTACGTGCTGGTGGACGAGAGCAAGTCGGAGCTTCAGGGATTCTCCACCGCAGGGATTTGCGAGGTGTCTCGAGATCCGCGCTTCATGCCGGTGATCCGCATGGAGCCCTACTGGGTGTTCGAGCTCATCGAGCCGTCCCGGAAGTGGGGGGATCCCCCTGCGTTGCGTTCGATCCGTATTCCCTTCGGGGGGGTGGCCGCCTTGCGGGGCTATGGGGTCCGCTGGCTTTCGGAAACGGAAGCGGAGGTCTGGCTCGAGTGGGAAGCGGGCATGCAACCGGCCGGCAGCTATTCGATCACTGTGCAGGCTTTTGACAGCAAGAAAGAAAAAATCGCTCAGCATGATGGACCGCCTCTTCATGGCGGGTATCCTTTTCTCTGCTGGCAGCCCGGGGAGCGGATCATGGATGTTCGAAGGCTATCGGCCGGGGGATTAAGGCAGGCGCGGTGGCTGGGTATCGGGATCTACGAGTGGCCTTCCCTGAAGCACCTGCCGGTTCCGCGCGAGACAGATCGGATCGGCGATCTCGTCCTTTTGCCCCTCTCGGAAGGGCCGTGATCCCCTCTCAGGGAATGGGGAGGTGGACGATGGGGCGCTGGCGGACAGTTGGGCTGATCCTGATGCTGGCCTTCGGCGCCCGGATCATAGGTCTGCCGGCCCTCCGACACAATTACGATCACTCGTTCCCCATTGCTCAGGCCGCCCTGGGGTGGGAGCG
This sequence comes from Thermoflexus sp., assembly GCF_034432235.1. Classification (NCBI taxonomy): domain Bacteria; kingdom Bacillati; phylum Chloroflexota; class Thermoflexia; order Thermoflexales; family Thermoflexaceae; genus Thermoflexus; species Thermoflexus sp. Next base: position 53,277 of record NZ_DAOUCJ010000031.1, read on the forward strand.
TGGGCTCTGGTCTATGGTGGGACAGCGATCCACCCTGGGGTTCCCGGCCTCACCGATGAGCAGCTGGCTGATCGCCCCAGTCCTGGGGATCGGCGCAGGGCCATGGCTTCCGCATTTCATGGCCGTGGCGCTGGATGTGCTGGCCATCGCCCTGGTGTATCGAATCGCGCGGGCCGCGGCGCCTGCGTGGCTGGCTCGTCTCGCGGCGACCCTCGCCGCCTTTTCCCCATGGCACATCTACTTTGCCCGGGGCACCTGGCTGCCTGCCTGGTTTCCATTTTTCGTCGCACTCGCCCTCTTCAGCTGGAGCCCTTTTCTGGCTCGGGGGAGATCTCCCTCGCCGGCCCGCATCGGCATGGGTTGGGTCGGGATCACACTGGCCGCCCTGGTACACCCGGTCGGGCTTCTTCTGATCCCGCCGGCGTTGCTTTCCGTCTGGTGGATGCCCGGGGGAGGCCGGTTGCAGCGTCTGGGCGCTGCTTGCATGCTGATCGTCGTTCTGATGTATGGGATCACCGCATGGCGGGCCTGGGAGGGCCCTCGATCCCTCCGCCTGCCCTCCCGGTTTTGGCCGTGGCAGGAGGTGGCCTTCGCCCATGCCATGCGGATGGTTTCCGGAAAGGATTTCGCCGAGGTCTGGATGGGAGCCTTTTCCCCCTATGATAGACTACTCGTCCGTCTCTCCCGCATCATCGCGCTGGGGATCGAGCTCTCGATCGCCCTCGCCGTGGCGGAGTCCGTGGCGCGGGGGATCCGGCAGCGAAACGGGCATGGGTTGTTGCTCTCCATCTGGTGGGGCTTCCCGGCCCTCTGGCTGGCTTTCCCATGGCCGTATCCCATTCATATTCACTATCTGGCTCCTACGATGCCGGTGGGGGCCCTGCTGGCCATCTGGCCCTGGAGGAAACTGCCTCCCGAATCCTGGAAACGCTATCCGATCGAAGCATGGGCCTGGGGGGCTGCCCTGGTCTGGGTCATCATCTTATTCGCCGCGGATCGAAACGCCCGGATGCATCCGTGGACGGGCAATGTGGAGGAGCTGCCGCTCTCGGAATCCGCCGTCCTGGCCCAGCGTTTGATCCGCTGGCTGGAGAGAGACCACCGGGTTCAGGTGGTGCTTCCCTCCGACTGTGCGGAGACTACCCCGACTTGGCTGATGGGCCTGGTTGGACGCGCCATCGACGTTCGTTGCGGGTTCCACCCTGAGCGCCTGGCCTTCGCCCACACACGCCATCCCACCCTGATGCTTCTGTATGGTCGGGGAAGGCCGCCTGCCTTGAAGCCGCTGCGGCGGGATCCTGCATGGGTTCGCTGGATGCCGGATGGCGCATGGCTGGCGCTTTACGAGGTCCTCCCGGAGGAGATCCGCCCCTCCCGCTGGGTGGATGTCTCCACCGATCTGGGCTGGCGGCTTCTGGGATACGATTTGGAAGAAAACGGCGATCGTCTGACGGTCACCACTTACTGGCAGATCGAAAGGATCCCTTCGGATCCCATGCGATGGGCATGGCATTACCAGCCGTTTCACCACCTGTTGGATCCAGAGGAACACCAGCTGCAAAATCCCAGCGGCTGGGGAGTGCCGGGTTACCTGTGGCGGATCGGTGACATCTATATCGATCGCACCGAGCTGGCCTTCCCGAGGGGCGCCGCTCGCTGCCCGCTTCGCCTGGAGCTGGGATTGTTTGATCCCAATCGCAGCGTGCGGGCGCGGTTTCTCCTGCCGGCGGGTGACGTCGAGACCCTCGTTCTCAAGCGATGGGATGAAGGGGGACCATGCCGTGAAAGGTGAGCGGGTGGCTGTTCTTCTCCTGGTGCTGGGGATGAGCGCCCTGGCCTGGCGCAATGTCCATCGGCCCTCCATCTGGTTCGATGAGGGATGGAGCTGGTGGGTGGCCCGCATGTCCATAGAGGAAGGGCTCAGACAGGCGGCCCGTGATCGCCATCCTCCTCTTCGTCCGCTGCTCGATCATCTATGGATCCGTATGGCCGGGGAGACGGAGCTGGCCCTGCGCTGGCCTTCCGGTGCATTCGCTCTGCTGACCCTTGCGCTAACGTGGCGGATGTATCGTCTGGTCTGGAGGGAATCCCCTGGCGGATCGGCTGCCGCGGGCCTCCTCCTGCTCTCTCCTCTGTGGATCGAGCAGGCGCGACAGGCCCGGATGTATACGCAGGCCGCCTTCCTGGCCCTTTCTTCCTGGTGGGCGATGGAGCGATGGTTGCGTCATCCGAGCGCATGGCGTTCGTGGGTCCTGTGGGCCTCCGTAAGCCAGGCTTTTTTGTTTACCCATTACTACGCCGTGTTCTTCCTGGCGATCGAGGTTCTGATCCTGCTATGGGCATGTGAACGGGGCGAGCGATGGAGGATCTTTCTGGCGATCGGGTTCTGGGGAATCCTCATGGGAGCCTGGATGGCTTTTGGCGGGGTATCCACAGGACTTTTCCTGCCCCAGGAAACCGATCTGGCGGAGCATCCTTTGCAAGGCCTCCAGACCCTCCTCCAGGCGCTTCGATCCCTGCTGGATGCTTACCTGCCGATCTCCTCTCCTACAGGGGCGGCGCTAACGCTGGCCCTGTGGATCATCGGGGCGCGCCCCGTTGGGAACCCTGCGGCTCAGCGCTGGGCCGCATTGGCTTTCGGAAGCACAGCCATTGCCGTGATCGCAATGGCGGGCATTCGAAGCAATCTCCTGAACTTCGCCCCTCGCCATGTTCTTTACGGTCTTCCTCTCGCCGCCATGGGCGTCGGGCGAGGCCTCCAGCTCCTCACGAAGTGGGGTGGGGCCCGATGTCCCTCATGGATGCGAACCGCTGTGGGGAATGGATGGGTGCCCGTGCTGATCATTTTCTCCGTATGCTGGATCAAAGAGCGAGATCGCCTGTGGAGCGCATCCGGAGAGGGAATCGGGCCGGAGAGGGAAGCGGTTCGCCTGGTCAGCGCGCATGGCCATCGTGAGGACATCCTCTTCACCCTGCGGGGTCACTATGGGATCCGGTATTACTGGACCCGCCAGCGGCCCTCCCTGGCTCTCGTCGATGGACCCCAGAACCCCGTTCTGGATGAGGAGACGGTGGCGGCCTGGCTCCAATTCCCGGACCTTCCGTGCGAAGGGGATCGGAATCTGTGGATCATCGCATGGCAGGAGGATATTGTCGATCCGCTGTCGCTTTTCCCCCGCTGGCTCCTCTGGAATGGATTCGAGGAAGAGCGAATCGGCCTGGAGGGCCTGCGCCTCTATCGCTACCACGTTCCGTGCCGCATGCAGCCCCCACCGCTTCCTGTGCTGGAGCTCTCCATTGACTTCGCGCCGGGCATCCGTTTGCAGAGCGTTCAAATCTGGCCCCCTCATCGGCCCGACCGCATCCTGCGGATCACCACCGTCTGGCAGCGCACCGCTCCGATCCGGGAGCCGGTGAAGATTTTTCACCACCTCTATGATGAGTCCGGCCGATTGATGGCTCAGGAGGATGCGTTGCTCGCCCGCGGCTTCTATCCGGCCGCCCGCTGGCCTGCCCATGTCCCGATCACGTTCTTTGTCGGAATCCCTATGCCCGCCGGGCCGATCTCCGGCCTTCACCATATATCCATCGGTCTGTATAATCCGGAAACGATGGTTCGCTATCCCCTTGTCGGCGGGGCGGATGCCACCACCGCGCTCGGCGTGGCCACGCTGGATCCGCAGGCCGTTAACGGGCAGTGGGAGGCCATCCCCGTTCCGGATGGAGCGATCTGGCGCGATGGCATCGCCCTGTCTAACGTGTGGCTGGATCCTGGAAGGCAAGCGCGCCGTGGGACATCCCTTCACGTGTTGACGGAATGGATTCGAAGAGGGAGGCATGCGCAGGAACGGGCAGCGCCGGTTGTAACTTTTGTGCACCTCTGGGACGCGGAGGGCCGTCTGATTGCCCAGGACGATCATCCTCTTCTGAGGGGGCGCGATCCATCATCGCAATGGGAGCCGTGGAAGTCTGTCTGGGATCGCTTCGATCTTCCCATCCCGGAGGCTGTGAAACCTGGCCGTTACCGGCTGGTCGTCGGCCGTTATGAGTGGCCATCGGCGCAGCGGATTGGCGTTGGGGGTCAGGATCACCTGGAGATTGCGACCGTCGAGGTTCTGCCATGAGCGCGCTTATGAACATCTGGCGAAGATGGGGGACGCGTCGCGGGGACTCCCGCTGGCCCTGGATGGCCGTGTTTCCCGCCCTGCTTTGGATCACCATCCTCTGGTGGTGGTTCGTGTGGCGATATCTGACCCCCGTGCCCGCCGATCGCCTGATGCTGGCCCTGGGGGATTTCACCCATACTTACTACGTGTTCCGAGATCTGGCCTACCGGGCCCTCCGGGCCGGCGAGTTTCCCTTTCGGGCCCTCTGCCTCTTCAGCGGCTATCCCTACCAGGCCTATCCGCAGTCGGCTCTCTTCTATCCCGGGACCTGGCTGACCTTGCTGCTCTCCATGGCATCCGGAACCTCTCATGCCTCCCTCGATGGATTTCATCTGGAATCCCTGATCCATCTGTGGATCGCGGGGGCAATGGCCTATCTCCTGTTCACGCGCGAAACCGGAAGCCGGTGGGGCGGCCTGATGGGGGCGATCGCGTTCGCCTTCGGCGGCTACATGACCGGTTACCCGATCTTACAGGTCTCGATCGTCCAGACGTCCGCCTGGACCCCCCTGTTCCTGCTGGGGCTGCGGGAGCTGGCGGAGGGCCGAAGGATCGCCGGCGCCCTTGCGGCCGGTGGGGCTGGCCTTTTCATCCTGCTGATCGGCCATCCCCAGATGATGCTCTATAGCGTCCTGTTGGGCATCGCCTATTTCACCTTTTGCCTCTCATCCGCCGAGCGTTCCCCGCGCTGGAAGCCTGCTCTGCAGGCTGTCTGGATCGGGGCGCTGACGCTCGGCACCGCGGCGATCCAGCTTTTCCCCACCCTGGAATACTACCAGCACTCGAACCGGGTGCGCCTCCCTTTCCCGGAGTCAGGCAGCGGCTTTCCCATCCAGGATATCCTTCAGTTCTTCCAGCCCGGCATGGTGAGCCACTGGCAGCCCCTCTACGCGGGCCTGCTCCCTCTGACTTTGGTTCTTCCCGCCCTGGCGCGGGGTGGACGGCGCGCGCGCTTCTGGGCCGGGATCGCGCTGATCGGCCTTTTCCTCTCCTTCGGGGCGAACTTCCCCCTCTATGAGGCCTTCTTCCAGCTGGTGCCCTTCTACGCCACGACCCGCAGCCAGGAACGGCACGCCCTCTGGGTCTCTCTGGCCCTCGCCGCTCTGAGCGCCCATGGACTGGCGGCCCTGCTGCGAGGCCTTCCCCGCCGCCATCGCTGGATCCTCTCCATCGGGGTCCGCCTGAGCGGGGCGATGGCGCTGGCCTTCGCCCTCAGCCTGCCGGTGGTCACTTTCCTGGCCCGCCAGGGCATCGATCCCAGCGATCACCGGCGTCTGCCCCAGGAGGTGGGCCTGAGCCTCCTGTTCGCCCTGGGGACATGGGGGTGGTGGCAGGCCCGGGCCCGAGGCTGGCGGAGCCGGCATGGGCTGGCCCTGACCGCTCTAGGGCTGGTCAGCATGAACCTTGCTGCCTTCAACCGCTATCTGGATGCCGTGCCTCCGGCCCCAATCTATCCGGATCATCCGGCCGCCGTCTGGATGGCCCAGGATCCCCATCGTCCGTTTCGGTTCTTCGACGAATATCGGCTGCCAGACCACTACGGATGCTGGGTGGGGGAAGAGGATATCCGGGGGGCGACCTCCATCCATCCAGAACCGTATTTCAGTTTTCTGAAGCAAACCCCAGAACCGATGCAGTGGTGGCTCCTGGGCGTGCGGTATGTGATCACCTGGGGACGGGAGCTGCCAGACATGCGAGCCCTGGGGCGCACCGCCACATTGCTTCAGGAGATCCCTCAAGGGAACGAGGTCACCCGGATCTACCGGCTGGATCCCCCTCTTCCCTGGGGCTGGGTCGTGCGCTCGGTTCGTCCGGCGAAAACCGTGGAGGAGATGCTGGCCGTGCTCCGGGATCCCACGTTTCGTCCGGCGGAGGAAGCGGTGATCCTGGGCTCTATCGAGCCGCAGGGGAAGGCGGAGGCGGAAGAGGCGTCAGGGCCCGATGACATCCGTCTCCTGCAGCGCACCGCGACGGAGGTGCGCTATCAGGTGCGCCTGAGCCGCGCAGGGTGGTTGATCACCCGCGACCCCTGGTATCCGGGATGGACGGTGGTTGTCAATGGCCGCCCATCCCCGCTGCTCCGCGCGGACGGGGTGTTGATGGCCGTGCGCCTCCCCGCCGGCGAAAGCGAGGTGATCTTCCGATTCCGGCCGGTCTCTTTCTACATCGGGGCGGCGATCAGCAGCCTCACATTGCTCCTGCTGTGGCCGCTCACGTTGTGGTGGATCTCCCGCCAGGCCGGGTAAGCTGTCCCCGGCCAGTCGGAGAAGCCATCCATGCAGGGTTTCCCTTGGCGGATCGCCTGTGTCCTCCTCCTGATCGCCTGGGTCAACGTCCTGATCCTGTGGCGGCCTGCCCCGGCCCACAACGACGAGGCCTATGAGATCTGGGCTATCCGCACCCACGATCTCCCCGGGCTCATCGCGACCGGGCTCCGCCTGGATGGCCAGCCTCCGCTTTACCCCCTCCTCCTCTGGGGGATCCGCCAGCTCCCGCTCTTCCGCCCGGTCCCCATGCTCTACCTGGCCAGCCTTCTCGTTGCTTTCCCTGTCTATCCGTTGATGTTTCGGCTGACCCGATCGCTTGGGGGATATCGCGCAGGGGTGCTGGTCCTGGCCCTCCTGGCCTTCAATCCCCTCGTGGCCGGCATGATGATGTTCCTGCGCGCCTACTCCCTGACGCTGATGCTCAGCGCCCTCGCCCTCTGGCTGGCGTGGCGCACGGATCGCCATCCCACCTGGGCCCGCGGGCTGACCTGGGGGCTGGCCAGCCTCGCGCTGGTCTTCGCGTTCTACTATGGGATCTTCCTGATCGCCGCCGCCTTCCTCTGGCTCCTGCGACAACCCCGGGAAGGTCCCCGCTGGCGTGCCGCTTTGCTCGGTGCCGCGCTGCCCGGGCTGGGCGGGGCCCTGTGGGCGCGGATCGCCCTCGCCCCGGCCATCGCCATCGTGAGCCGCCATCAGGGGAACCCCGGCATCCATCCCCATCCGCTGGAGATGGCGGCGAATCTCTGGCTCACCCTCTGGAGCGGATGGGCGGCGGATGTCCGCCTCGCCCTTGGGGCAGGCATCGGGATGGGGCTCATCCTCACGATGTTCTGGATCCACGCGCTCCGCCGGCGGTTCCCCGCGCCGGGCTTCCCTCTCGTGACCGGGGCGTTCCCCCTCTTCGGCTTCCTGGTGGTCGGATGGCGTTACAATTTCTTCGCCGCGCGCTACGCGGTGGTCGCCCTGCCTCCCCTCCTCCTGGCCATCGCCATGATCATCGCCCGCGCGCCCCGCCGAGGTCAGGCTGTGGCCATCGGATGGGCCGGCCTGATCGGACTGATCGGCCTCTCGCGGATCGCCATCGCTTATCGCATGTTGCCGGAGAACAACCCCTGGTATGCGGAGATCGCCGTGGCGCTTCTGGAGCGCGTCGCTCCCGGCGACGTGGTGATCGCCCAGGCGCCGTGGCACTATCAAGCCCTGCTGATGGCTGCGCCCGACGCGCCCTGGCAGCTCTTCGATCTCCATGAGGAGGATCGCTGGCGGAAGGCCATGCAGGACCGCCCCGTCGTCTGGTTCCTGGGGGTTCCCGCTTATCGCGGAAACTGGGAGCCTCTCGAGCGCGCCATGAAGGGCTGGATCCGGGAGGAGGTTCGGGCATGGCCGCTCCCAGCCGACGCCATCCTGATCCGGTATGTGCCGCCGGTGGAGGCTCCCGGATGGCAGCCCCTAAGAGCGGTCTTCGAGGAAGGATTCATCTTGGACGCGGTGGCCCTGGATGCTGGAGGCCCCCCCGGGATCCTGCGGGTGGGCTTGCGGGTGCGGGCCTCGCGCCCGATCCTGCGCTCTTATACGTTCTTTGTCCATTTGCTGGATCCCGGGGGACGCTGGATAACAGGCAGCGACGCGGAGCCGCCTGTCCCCACGAACGCGATGGAGCCGGGCGTTCCGGTGGTGTTCTGGCGCGCGCTGCAGGTTCCGGCATGGCTGCCGGCCGGAACTTACACGGTGACCGCCGGCGCCTATCCTACTGGGTCCGGGGGATGGCCGCGCCTGCGCACCCGGGAAGGAGCGGATACCGTTCACATCGGGACCGCGCGGGTGCGATCTCGTCCTGCCCTTCTGGAAGGCCATCCGGCCGTGCGATGCGGATCTATGACGCTGAGCCGCTTTACGGTGATCCGTCTGACGGATTATCGACAGGAAGGGCCGGATATCTTCCCGGAGCCTGGTCATCCGGATCGCCTGTGGGTTCAGGGGAGCTGGCGCGCGGAGGCCGATCATAGCGCGCCGCCGGAGCTGATGATGGATACCGATGGGCGTGTTCAGATCCTGAGGCCCAGGGAGCCGCTGGCGCGGGAGGTTCGATACCCGGCGGGCCAAATGGCAACCGGCTTCTGGGAGGGGGAGGTGGCTCCTGAACAGCGCACCCTTCGTCTGATCGTTGCGTGCCCAGGCGGCCGGGTGGAGTTTCCTGCGCTGACGCTATCCCGGCAGCGCTGGCGCTGGAATTACAGCTGGATCTTCTGGAACCGGATGCCCTGATCTTCATCGGCGGGGAAGTCAGGTTGCGGATACCCGAGCTACATGCGATGAAAGATCGAATCGCCTTCGTTGTCCTGCTGGCCATCTGGCTGACCTTCTGGGTGACGCTGGCCGTGATGCCACGGGATCTAACGCGATTCGATGAGCAGCACGTGCTCTGGCAGGTCAGCTCCTACGGCTGGGTGGAGGTGGCCCGCAACCTGATGCGGGACAGCCACCCCCCGCTCTATTACTGGCTGGTCAAGGGCTGGCGGGAGCTCGGCGGTTTCGATCACCCCTGGGCGTATCGGTTCTTCTCGATCTGCCTGGGATTGCCGGCCCTCCCCCTTGCTTTCCAGGTCGGGTGCCAGTGGGGAGGGCGCCGGCTGGGCCTGGCGCTGGTGGCCGGGTTAATGCTGAACCCTTTCTATCTGTTCCTGCTGGTCCTGATCCGGATGTATGGGCTGGTGGTGGCTCTGGGCGGGCTGTCGATGTTCCTGTGGGCTCGCCTGTTGCGGCAGCCCACGACTTCCCGATGGCTCGCCTGGGCTTTGGTCCAGGGCGCTTTAATGTTCACTCACTACTATGGGCTGCTCCTCATCGGCACGCAGTGGCTGATCCTCCTGATCCGTCGCCCCTCCGGATGGCGCATGGGCGGGTTGGCCGCGCTTCCCTTCATGGTCGCCTTCGGCGTCTGGATCGCCCAGGCCTATGCGGGAAGCCTGGAAAACACAGTGCGAAACCTTTCCGCCATCCCGGTCCGCCCCATGCCGTGGGAGGTGCTGGGGCATCTCTGGGCCAATCTTCTCGTCGGCCCGCTCGCCGATGGGAGGCTGGCGAGAATCCTCGCTGTAGGGGCTGGCGTGTTCATCGGGCTTCTTCTCCCCACCCTTCGCTCATGGAGGCGGATCCGGCTGGAGCTGGCCATCGTGGCGCTGCTCCCGCTGGGGGCGGGCGCCCTGATGGCCATGCGCTGGCCTTTCTTCGCCGCCCGCTACTTCGCCATGTCGGTGATCCCGACGCTCACGCTGGTTCTCTCCATCGGGCTGGGCTCCCGATGGAAAGGGGCGCTTCTGATCCTGATCCTGCCCGGCATAATTGGGATCGCCAGCTTCCCGGTGCTGAATCTTCCTTTGGGCTTGGAGTCGGAGCTGGAGTTCTGGACCGCTCCGGAGCCGGTGCTGGCCCAGGCGCGCTGGCACCTCCTCTGGTCGGCGGATTCAGGTTTCCCAAGCTATGAGTGGCCGGATCCGGCGCAGCGCGCTCAGGTGGTGGGCCGCTCCCCCTCTTTCTGGTTCGTGGGGGTTGCCCTTTACCGGGCGGACTGGGAGGGGTGGCTGCAGGAGCTCCAGGCCACTCATCTGATCGACTTCCAGGCGGAGTTCCCCCACGAAATCCCCGAATATCGAGCTGCCATGTTCCATCTGGTCCGTAGGGCCCCGGCCGCTCGATGGATCCATCGGGATGCCCGGTGGGCCAACGGGATCCGGCTGCACGATATCGGCTGGACCCAGGAGGTGGTGGAGCCGGGTCGTTCGGTGCAATGGCACCTGCGCTTCTCTACGGACCAGCCGCTGGATCGCCGGTGGACGCTCTTCGTGCACCTGATAGATCCGACCGGACAGCTCTGGGCCAACTGGGACGCGGAGCCGGAGCTCCCAACGGATCAGTGGACACCGGGTCGGATCTACGATGTGGGGCGCAGCCTGCTGATCCCTCGCTGGGTGCCCGCTGGACGTTATGAAGTCCGCATCGGCTGGTATGAGACGGGGACGGCGGGGTTCCCACGGCTTCCCTTGCGGGAGGGCCAGGGGGATACGCTTTCCATGGGTGAAGTGGAGGTCCTGCCTCAGCGGGAGCCTCCGCGATTCGGCACGCGAACCAGCCCCCATGTGGAGCTGAATCCCCCTCAAATCTCCACCCGATCCGGGCCGGATGGATACCGGGTCCGGGTTCGAATCCCGTGGCGGAGCCGGGATCCAGCCTCCCTCGCCGCATGGCAGCTGGTCCTGGAGACGCCGGAAGGGCCGATCCCGTTGCGGCGTCCGTATCCGGTTCCCGAAGCGGTCGTCCATAGCCCGGGGTGGCTGGTGGAAACCTGGGTCAGCCCGCCGCTCCGGGGAGGCCGCCCCGCCTTACGCTGGCTGGAGGTCCGCTATGCATGGCAGCTCCTGGCCCGTCACCCGATCTGGCTCTTCCCCCCGGATGTCCGGTGGAGCTATGACTGGCTCTTCCTGAACCGGACGGGCCTTCCATAGAGCCCCTGGATCTCCACATGGGGTTGCCCAGCCCGGATCCCTCGGGCGATTGGGATCCCTATATTCACGGGATAGAGCGTTCGACTTTCGAGCCCGCCTGGCCCTCCATCGGGAAGGCGATCCCTCCCCCTGCCCGGCGGCGCGATCCATGGTCGATCAGAAGGTCCCTTTGAGTTCCTCCAGACGGTCCATGAAGGCGGGGGGGGCGAAAAGCCAGCGATGGTAATCCGGGTCATAGTAGCGTCCCCGGAAGGGATGGGGATTGCGCACGACCCTCGGATCCAGCCCCTTGGAGCAGACGATGAAACTCCACCAGTTGCACGGATACGTGGAATAGGGCATGGGAATGGTCTCCACATACCGGAAGAGCTGGCCGAGCGCCTTCCGCACCATCGGCGCTTCATAGCCCAGGTATCCTTCCCGGAACAGGGACTCGGAAAGGTGCAGGGCCAGCATCCCCTCATCGGTCAGGTGCTCAGCGCACAACCGGAAGAAGGCGGGGTCGAACAGGCTGCGGGCCAGCTCCGCCAGGGGGTCATTGGAGTCCAGCAGGATCACATCGTAGGCATCCGGGTGTTCCTCCAGGAAGGTGCGCCCGTTGCCGATGATCAGGCGGACCCGGGGATCATCGAAAGAGGAGGCGAACTCCGGCATGTGCCGCCGACACAGCTCCACCACCTGGCCGTCCACTTCCACCACGATCACTTCTTCCACCGTGGGATGCCGCAGGGCCTCCCGGGCTACCCCGCCGTCCCCCCCACCGATCACCAGCACCCGGCGCGGGTTCGGATGGGCCATCATCGCCGGGTGGACCAGGGACTCGTGGTAGAAGAACTCGTCCCGTTGGGTGAACTGAATCACGCCATCCAGGACCAGCGCCTTGCCCCAGTTTTCGAGTTCCAGGATAGCGATTTCCTGCAGGGCGCTCCGCTCATGGGCCAGCACCCGCCGGACCTGATACACGGCCGTGATCGTGCTTTCCTCGGCGAAGGTCAATCGCATCCCTTCGAAGGGATCTTCAGCCAGCGCTCCCTGGGCCATTCTCCATCCTCCCGATCGGTGTTGGGATGGGTCTTGCGCCCCCCGGGTCATTTCCAGGGGATAGCCGGATGCTTTTTCAGGCCGGCCCTTCAGGTCCCCAATGTGTCCATCCGATGGTGGAAAAGCAAAAAGCCTTCCGCGATGAGCCCATCGCAGAAGGCTTCCTCAGGTGAGGCGGGTGGGACTCGAACCCACAACCGTCGGCTTAAAAGGCCGCTGCTCTGCCGGTTGAGCTACCGCCCCATGCCGCAATTTAATTCTAATCGGCGTGGCGGGGGGTTGTCAAACGCCCCCCAGGAGGATGGAAATGCCATCTACAGCAATTGTGACGGTGGAGAAAATGCTGGAGTCTTTGCCTGAGGAAATGCAGGAGCGTGTGGTGGAACATCTGCGAGAGTATATCCTGGATTTGCAAGACGAGCTTCAATGGGATGCGCTGTTCAAGCGCACCCAGGGTGAACTCGTTGCGGCGGCTCGTCGTGCCAGGGAGGAAATTGCCGCTGGCCAAGCAGAGCCTATGGACTTTGAACGACTATGAAATGGGTATCAGACTGTAGCGGAGGACGCCGGCAGGTCTGGAAGGCGGATCCGGATGGAAGCGGCGTGGGCGTGTAGCCCCTCCACCTCCGCCAGCGTGGTGATCACCGGGGCCAGATGGCGCAGACCCTCCTCGGTCAGGGCTTCCACCTCGATCTTCTTCACGAAGGTGTCCACGGAAATGGAAGAGGCCGCGCGGGCCCAGCCGCCGGTCGGCAGGGTGTTGTTGGTGCCGGTAGCGTAATCCCCCGCCGCCACGGCGGACCAGGGGCCCAGGAACACGGATCCCGCATGGCGAATGGCTGGGAGGATCGCCCAGGGATCCCGGGTGTAGATGGCCAGATGCTCTGGCGCGTAGGCGTTGCAGACCTCGATGGCCGTCTCCATATCTGCGGTCACGATCAGCCCCCCATAGGTTTCCAGCGCCTGGCGGGCGATGGCCCATCGCGGGAGTCGTGAGCCCTGCCGCTCGATCTCGCGCCGCACGGCATGGGCCAGGGCTTCCACCGGCGTCACCAGAAGACAGGAGGTATGGGGATCGTGCTCGGCCTGGGCCAGCAGCTCCGCCGCCACCCAGTCCGGGCGCGCCGTCTCATCGGCCAGGACGATCACTTCGGTGGGGCCGGCCAGCATATCGATGGCCACTTCCCCCATCACCAGGGCTTTGGCCGCCAGCACATACAGGTTACCGGGCCCTACGATCTTATCCACCCTGGGGATCGTCTCCGTGCCGTAGGCCATGGCGGCAATGGCGGCCACCCCGCCCACCAGGAAGAAATCGGTCACTCCGGCGGCGTGGGCGGCGGCCAGCACCGCAGGGTGGCGCCCGGCTGGGGGGGTGCAGGCGACGATCCGGCGCACGCCCGCCACCGAGGCCGGAATCCCCAGGGCATGGACGATGGTGGGATAGACGGCCCGGCCGCCCGGGATGTAGAGCCCGGCCGAATCCAGCGGGCGAACGATCTGCCCGGCGATCACCCCTGGAGCCATCTCCATCAGCCAGATGGGCCGTTCCCGCTGGGCTTCATGGAACCGCCGGACGGCCTCCGCTTCCCGGTGCAGCGCCTCCCGGACCTCCGGGGCAAGCTCCTTCCAGGCGGCGGCCATCGCCTCCGGGCTCACCCGCCAGCGCTCCGGCGGCCAGTCGATCCCATCGAAGCGCCGCAGGTAATCGACGACCGCGGCATCCCCCCGCCGTCGCACGTCCTCCAGGATGGCCTTTACGTCTGGAAGGACCTGCTGAAGATCCGCCCGGGCGCGCATCAGCAGGCGCTGTCGTGTTCCCGCGTCCAGGGCTTCCCAGCGATAGATCTCGATAGGCATCCTTCCTCCTCTTCAATGTAGGGCAACTGCTTGCAGTTGCCCTACTTCGGCTCCTCAAGGGCGCTCCCCGAGGATCGCCCCCATTCCCCGTCGTTCGGATAGGACTTCCAGCACGGCGTCCCAGCTCAGCCCCCGCGCCACCAGCCCCACGGTCAGCATATATAAAAGATCCGCAGCCTCCTCCAGGGACCGCGGGTCGGATTGATGCCGCAAGGCCAGGACAACCTCTATGGCCTCTTCGCCGATTTTCTTCACGATCTCATCCAGCCCCGCGGTCAGGAGTTGGGCGGTGTAAGAGCCCTCCACCGGGTGCCGTTGCCGATCCCGCACGATCTCCTCCAGCCGGTGGAGGATGTGTCCGGATGGAGGAGGAAGCTCCCCTTCACGGAGTTCCCGATGAAAGCAGCTGGGCCGGCCGGTGTGGCATGTGGGCCCGGCGGGGATCGCCTGAATCAGCAGCGCATCCTCATCGCAATCGAGGCGGATCTCCACCACACGGAGGACGTTCCCGGAGGTCTCCCCCTTTCGCCATAGCCGCCTGCGGGATCGACTCCAGAAGTGCACCATCCCGGTCTCGCGGGTGCGCTGGAGGGCTTCATCGTTCATCCAGCCCAGCATCAGCACCCGACCGGTTCGCGCATCCTGGACAATCGCGGGGCGCGCTGCTGTAGGAGGGGCTTCTGCCTCGACCTCCGCCGGTTCAGACGCGGAGCTCCAGTCGGAAGGGATTGAAGTCGGTGTCATAGTCGTAATAGTCCTCCTGTTCCAGGCGTTTCAGGGTGCCCACGATCAGATACGTCACCGGCGTCATCACCGCTTCCACGCCAACCTTGAACAAATAGTTGGTCAACACCAGGGTGGCGAACAGATTCCATGGGAAGACGCCGGTCAATGAGGCGATCCCCACAAAGACGGCCGTGTCCACCAGCTCACCGACCAGCGTGCTGCCGATGGTCCGGGTCCACAGGTAGCGACCACGGGTGAGGATCTTCATTTTAGCCAGGGTGAAGGAGTTCGCGAACTCGCCGGACCAGTAGCCCAGGAGACTGGCCAGGACGATGCCGCCGGTGCTCATGCCGCCCAGAATGGCCTCATACGCCCGCTGTCCGGCGGTTCGTTCCCATTCGGGATCCCCCGGCAGGATGCGGACAATCCAGAGGATCAGCGCGCTCAGCGTTAGGCATGCGAACCCGGTCCAGATGACCCGGCGGGAGCGACGATAACCGTAGACCTCGGTCAGGATGTCCCCAAAGATATAGCTCACGGGGAAAAGGATCGTGCCCGCATCGAAGGCGAGCCGCACACCGAAGAGGCTCGCCCTCCAGTCTACGATCTTGGCGGATGAGGCGATGTTGCTGACGATGAGGACGGTGACGAAGAGAGCCATCACCATGTCGAAGAAGCGATAGGGGCGCTCTCCCATCCGTGTCCTCCGCATGTCGCGCGCCTGTATTGCGATGAGGTTTTGATTCAGGGAAGGCGCACCGGGATCCCGCGTTCCGCCAGGTAAGCCTTCACTTCTGAGATGCGCAGCTGCCGGAAATGGAAAACCGAAGCGGCCAGAGCGGCGTCCGCTTTCCCCACCGTGAACACCTCATAAAAGTGCTCGAGGGCGCCGGCCCCGCCCGAGGCGATCACCGGGACGCCCACAGCTTCCGCCACGGTCCGGGTGAGCTCCAGATCATAGCCCTCCTGGGTGCCATCGGCATCGATGCTGGTGAGCAGGATCTCCCCCGCCCCGCGCCGTTCCGCCTCCTGGGCCCATGCCACGGCATCCAGGCCCGTCGGCGTGCGCCCCCCGTGGATGTAAACCTCCCACCGGGACGGCCCGACCCGTTTGGCGTCGATGGCCACGACCACGCACTGGGAGCCGAAGCGCCGCGCCGCCTCGGTGATCAGCTCGGGCTGGCGGACCGCCGCCGTGTTGATGCTGACCTTATCCGCCCCCGCCCGCAACAGAGCCCGAAAGTCCTCGACGGTCCGAATCCCCCCGCCGACTGTGAACGGGATGGAGAGAACCTCCGCCACGCGTCGGACCACATCGAGCAGGATGGCGCGATCCTCATAGGATGCGGTGATGTCCAGGAAGACCAGCTCATCGGCCCCTTCCTCCTCATACACGCGGGCATGCTCGACGGGATCCCCCGCATCCCGCAGATCAACGAACCGCACCCCTTTCACCACCCGCCCGGCGTGGATGTCCAGACAGGGAATGATCCGCTTCGCCAGCATGGTTGGAGCTTTCCCTTTCCCGCGGTCCTCTGAGTTGCATGAAGGGTTTCTCAATCCGGGGTGGGCTTCCGCTGGAGCCACGCCAGCAGCCGGCGCACCATCTCCCTCAGCGCGCCGGCTTCCTCCCGGGCCATCCGATAACCCTGGGCAGGTGTGACCTCTCGATACTCATGAATCATCTGTGTAGGCCTCGAGCTTCTCCAGACGTTCCAGAATCTCAGCGCTCAGCCGGGCCACTCGCTCGGGATCGGGTTTCACGGCAGCAGCTCCCTGAGGAACTGGGAAACGTAGGGCTCCCAGTGCATCCACTCCCACCCGGTTCGTTCGATGAGATCGGTGAAGCGCTCCGGGTCCCGGAGGATCAGCGGGCGGCCGTTCAGGATCTGAACCTGCAGCCCCAGGGGCGCGCGCTCGAACACCACCACATCCACCGGGTAACCCAGGGCGACCGTCCACTCCGCTGCTCGGTCCAGCTCGTAACGCTCCGGGTCCACCCCAGGCGCCAGCCCAAGACCCACGTCGATATCCGCGAAGGGCAGGTCCATCTCCAGGAAGGATCCAAAGAGGGTGGCGAATTGGATATCCGCGTCCGCCTCCATCAGCGCCTGCAGCTGTTCGATCAGGCGCTCTCGCTCATCCGGCGGAAGGAAAAGGCGCGGCCGCATGGTTCTCTCCTTCCAGATC
Organism: Thermoflexus sp.; assembly: GCF_034432235.1. Classification (NCBI taxonomy): domain Bacteria; kingdom Bacillati; phylum Chloroflexota; class Thermoflexia; order Thermoflexales; family Thermoflexaceae; genus Thermoflexus; species Thermoflexus sp. The sequence continues at coordinate 70,029 of NZ_DAOUCJ010000031.1, forward strand.
CCGCAAGCGGGCGATCGCCTCTCGCAGGGTGAAATACCCCTCATGGAGCGCCCGTCCGAGGATCAGCCCGGCCAGGCCCGGGAAAGCCCGCCGTCCGGCTTCCTCGATGTGGGAAAGAGCCCCGATCCCTCCGGAGACGAGAACCTGGACGCCCGCGGCCCGGGCGACCCGGGCGGCCCCTTCCAGATCCGGGCCGGCCAGGGTTCCATCCCGCATCACGTTGGTGTAAAGGGCCCAGCGCACACCCCGGGCGGCCCATTCCCGAGCGAAGGCGATCGGGTCTCCGGCCTTTTCCCGCCAGCCGGCCACGGTGAGCTGTCCCTCCCGAACCTCCACCGCCAGGACCAGCCGGTCTGGCCCGAAGCGGGCCAGCGCCGCCTCCAGCGCGGCCGGATTCCGCACGGCCATCGTCCCGACCACAGCGCGCTGAACGCCCAGCTCGAAGGCGCGCTCCAGGTCTTCCAGCGTGCGCAGCCCGCCTCCCAGCTGCACCATGAGCGGCGTTTCGCGGACCAGCCGGGCGATCCATGTCATGCGGGTTCCCTCCGTTCCGAAGGCGCCATCCAGGTGGACCACGTGGAGCCAGCGGGCCCCTTCCTCCGCCCATCGGAGAGCCTGCTCGACCGGATCCGTGGCATACACGATGCGGCGCCGGGGATCGCCCTGGATCAGCCGGACGACCTGGCCCTGGAGGAGATCAATGGAAGGGATCAGCTCGATCTTCATAAGCTCGGATACGTCCAAAAGTGGGAACAGGGATTACGCCGCTGGCTCTGGATCTGGGGGCTGGGCGGGCCGTCGGAAGCGACCGACCCAGCCTGAGGGCGATTTTCTCCCAGGCCAAGGTGAGTTGGCCCCTCAAAGCCTCAGGAAGTTCCGCAGGATCTGTTCGCCTGCGCGATGGCTTTTCTCCGGGTGGAACTGCACCCCCATCACGGGCCCCCGGGCGACCATCGAGGCGTAGCGGATCCCATAAACGGTCGTGGCGATCACATCCGCCGGATCCTCCGGCTCGCAGTAATAGCCGTGAACGAAATACACGTAAGCGCCGTGAGGCACACGGTGGAGCAGGGGATGGCTCCCCGCGTGCTCCAGGCGGTTCCAGCCGATCTGGGGCACTTTGCCGGCCTCCGGGGGAAAACGGCGCACCCGGCCGCGCAGCAATCCCAGACCCCTGTGGTAGCCCATCTCCTCGCTTTCCTCAAAGAGCAGCTGCATCCCCAGGCAGATGCCCAGCAAGGGGATCCCGCTGGCGACTGCTTGCTTCAGCGGCTCGACCCACCCGCGCGCCGTCAGCCCGGCCATTCCATCCCCGAAGGCGCCCACTCCGGGCAGCACGATCTTCTCCGCCCAGTCCAGGTCCTCCGGGCGCTCGCTGAGGCGCACCTCCGCCCCCAGCCGCCGGAACGCCCGGACCACGTTTCCCAGGTTCCCGATCCCATAATCGATCACCAGCACCCGTGGCATGCGCGCTCCAGCCGGATCGTTTCCCCCTATTTTAGCGCAACCGATTGTTCACTCCCCATTGTGGGTGCATGACGAAGCATAAGTCGGGGGGCGACAGAGCCCTTCTCCTGGATCTTCAAGCCATGGGTGGGGAATTACGGTTTGGGAATCAGGCGAGAGATGGGTGAGAGAGCCCATCCCTTGCTGGGAGGAGGATTATATTCGTGCCCTCATTTGTAGCTGCCCCTGCTGCTTGGATCAGACCTCCGATGGGCCAGACCTTATCTCACCGGCTCTCCGACGCCCGTTCGACGACCTGCCGCGCTGCCTGCAGGTTGACCTCTGGCGCGTGGATCGGAACGACGCAGCCGGTGCCCAGGATGAACCGCCGCCCGCCGGTCCGGGCGATGGCCTCCCGGGCTTCCGCCTCCACGTCCTGAGGGGTCCCCAGCACCAGGGTCTGGATCCGGGAGAGCCCTCCCAGCACAGCCCCCCGCACTTTCTCCTTTCCCTCCTCCAGCGCGGGCGGCGTCTCCCGATCGTGCCAGTTCCAGACGGCAACCGGGTAATCCACGAAAAGATCGAACATCACCGCCTCCCCATGGAGGTGGAGGATGTTCAGCCAGGCGTCGATCGCCACCTCCAGGATCGCCAGATCATAGGGGCGACCGAAGGCCCGATATTCCTCCGGGGAAAGCAGGAGGTAAGAGGCATGCTGGACCGCGTAGAAGATCCCGTCCACCCCGAGTTCCAGGGCCGCGCGGATGAAACGGCGGGTGCTTTCCGTGATGGTCCGGAGACCCATCTCGAGCGCTTCGGGGTGACGTCTCAGATGCAGCAGCAGTCGCTCGGGACCTGCCAGGTTCTTCGCCTGGGCCAGGGGGCTGAACACGGTCACCACAACAGGAACCTCCGGGAGCGCCTGACGGATCCGCGCCACCGCTTCGAGATGTTCCCGCAGGGCTCCCCGCGTGGGATCAAGGACCGGCAGGGCGGCCCAATCCCGGGGTTCCTGCACCGGATGCCGGATGTAGCGCCGGGTCCCTTCGGTATCGCCCTCCCAGCGGTCCTCGACCCCCCAATCCCGGACGCAATAACTGGAGGCCGGGGTGATCTTCACGAAATCGAAGTCGAAGCGGCGCTGGAATCCGATCACCGCCTCGGCGAAGGCGCTCGGATCCTGATCCGCGACCGGGAAGTGCCGCCACAGGGCCACCGGCGGGCGATCCACCGCATCGCCCTGAATGGCGGCTTGAAGCCGCTCACGCTTCTCCATCGGAGCCTCGCAGGGTTTCCAGATGAGCCTGGGCAAGCCGGGAGAGGATTTGAGCTTTGGCCCGATCGTCCAGGGTGGGGGCCAGTTCGATCACCTTCTCGAAAGCCTGGATGGCCTGCTCCTTTTCTCCCTTCGCTTTGCAGGAGAGGCCAAGCCCGTAATAAGCGTCTACCGCATCCTCATCCATTTCAATGGCCTTGCGAAACTGCTCGATTGCCTGATCGTATTGCTTCTTCGCGTGGAACTCCCATCCGAGGTCGATATAAGTCCCCACATGCTCCGGCATGGGCGCTTCCCCCTTTTTGCATCTCGTTTTCCAGGCGAAGGGTGCATCGGCCGGAGGATCGGGAGCCGACGCCTGCATCCTTTCTGGGATCCAAACGTCTGGAGGGAGTCTCCTTGAGATTATATCGCATGTGGGGGGTATTCTGTTGAACCTCAGATTCAAGGCCGGGATTTTCCCTCCTTCGAGGATGCCATGCGTTCCAGTTTCATCGTTGGGTCCTGTCCAGATCCTGTCCGGTGATGCAAAATTAAAAAGGAGGAGGAAGAGATGGGGCAGAAAGGCCCGCTGCGCTGGCGGGGCGGTCATGGGTGGCTGGTGCTGTGTGGAGGAGAGGAAGCCGAAGAGGTGCACCGGATGGCGATGGCCCGGAGCGCCCCTGAAGGCCTGGTGGTGGTGGTCATGGCCGCCGCCGAGGATCCGGGGCGCGCTCAGCGATATGAACGGCAGTATCGAGAATGGGGGAGCCCTCCATGCCGGGTGCTCACCCTTCGCTCTCGAGAGGAAGCCTTCCAGACCGCCCATGCCCGCCTGCTCCTGGATGCCCGTCTGATCCTGATCGCCGATGGGGATGTGCGACGCCTGCTGGAAACTTTCTTCGACACGCCCGCCCTTCAGGCGATGATCACCGCCTATCATTCCGGCGCGGTGGTGCTGGGGATCGGGGCGGGGGCCGAGGCCATGGGAACCTGGGTGCTGCGCTCCGGATGGCAGGAAACGCTGGGCGCCTGGGGATGGTTGCCAGGCGCTTTCATCGTGAGCCACTACACGCCGGAGGCCGCGCGGGCTCTTCAGGCGGCCCTTCACCGGCGACCCTTCGCTTACGGGATCGGACTGGCGGAGGGAGCGGCCCTCGCCCTCGGCCCGGGCGATCGGATCGAGCGCTGGGGGGAGGGAGAGATCACCGTGATCTTCGGAGCCCGCTGGCTGGATCGCGAGGAGGCTCGATGAGGTCCGAAATCAAGGCCCCTCTCTGGGATCTGGGAGGCCGCCCGTTTCGACCGGAACGCCCCCCACGCCGGATTGTCTCCCTGGTGCCCAGTTTGACGGAGACCCTGTTCGATCTGGGGCTGGGGGATCGGGTGGTGGGGCGGACGGACTACTGTATCCATCCGGCGGAGGCGCGATCGGTTCCCTCAGTGGGGGGGACGAAGAACCCGGATCTCGACCGGATCCTTGCGCTGCGACCGGACGTGGTGTTCGTCAATGTGGAAGAGAACCGGGAGGCGGACGCGCGGGCCCTGGCGGCCCGGGGAATCCCGGTGGCGGTGTCTTTCCCCCGTTCCGTGGTGGAAGCCCTCGACCTCGTCCGGCATCTAACGGCGCTCTTCGGGATCCACCGTCCCCCGGTGCTCGAGGAGCTGGAGACCTTGTGGGTGGCCTGCCAGCGGATGAACCCCGAGCGGCGCCCGCGGGTGTTCTGCCCCATCTGGAAGGATCCCTGGATGACCTTCAACGCCGAGACATACGCCCACGACGTGCTGACCCGGTGCGGGGGCGATAACGTCTTCGCGAGCCGCCGTCGGCGGTATCCGCTGGCTGCGGATCTGAACCCCGGGATACCCGCTCGACCGGCTGCGCGGGATGACCGATACCCGCGCCTTTCGGAAGAGGAAATCCGGCGCGCAGCTCCCGAGCTGATCCTGCTCCCCAGCGAGCCGTATCCCTTCCGGCCGGAGGATGCGGAAACGGTCCGGGCATGCTTCGCGGATACGCCAGCAGGGCGGACCGGCCGCGTGCGCTGGATCGACGGGAGCCTGCTGTTCTGGCATGGAACCCGCCTGCGGCACGCCCTGCGGATCCTGCCTCCGATCCTTCAGGGTGCCTTCGCCTCCGAGGACCGCTCATCGCTCTGGTAGGGAACGCGTCTCCGTGGAGACCGGGCTCTTTGCCTAACTCCTGCATTGAGCCATTAAGGTGTGAATGAAATGAAACGACGTCTCATCGTGGGGATCAGTGGGGCCAGCGGAGTCATTTACGGGATCCGGCTGCTGGAAGTCCTGCGCCCGAACCCGGAGATCGAGACCCACCTGATCCTCAGCCCGGCGGCCCGCATGACCATTGTCCAGGAGACCGATTACACGGTCCGCCAGGTGATCGAGCTGGCGGATGTCGTTCACGCCTTTCACGACATCGGGGCGGCCATCGCCTCCGGATCCTTCCGGACGATGGGGATGGTGATCATCCCATGCTCGATCAAGACGCTGGGGGCGATCGTTAGTGGCTACACTTCGGATCTGATGAGCCGGGCGGCGGATGTGACCTTAAAAGAGGGGCGGCCGCTGGTGCTGGTGGTGCGGGAAACCCCTCTCCATATCGGCCATCTGGATCTGATGCGGAGGGCGGCGCGGATGGGAGCGATCATCATGCCGCCGGTTCCGGCTTTCTATGGCCGCCCCCGCACGATCCAGGACCTCATCGATCAAACGGTGGGGCGGGTGCTCCTGCGCCTGGGGATTGAGAACGATCTTTACGCGCGATGGAAGGAGGATTGAGAAGCGATGACGAGAACCATGGTGGTGGTTCCCACTTACAACGAAGCCGACAATCTGCCCCGCCTGGTGGAGGCGTTGCTCGGGCTGAACCTGCCGGATTTGCAGATCATGGTGGTGGATGATCGGTCCCCCGATGGGACGGGCGAGGTCGCGGAGGCCCTGGCCCGGGCCCACCCGGGCCGCCTGATGGTGGTGCACCGCGAGGGCCCGCGGGGCCTGGGCCCCGCCTATCTGGAGGGTTTCCGGCGCGCCTTGCAGATCGGCGCGGAAGCGATCGTCCAGATGGATGCGGATCTTTCCCATCCTCCCTCGGCGATCCCCCGGATGCTGGAGCGGATGGCCGATTATCATGTGGTGGTGGGGTCCCGTTATGCGCCGGGAGGACGGGTGGATCCCCGCTGGGGGCCTGGGCGCTACTGGCTGAGCCGCTGGGGAAACTTCTACGCGCGTGCCATCCTGGGGCTTCAGGTCCGGGATGCAACGGCCGGTTTCAAATGCTGGCGCTGGGATGCCCTGGCGCGTATGCCCCTGGATCGGGTGCGATCCACTGGCTATATCTTCCAGGTGGAGATGGCCTACATCGCGCAGCGGCTGGGCTATCGGGTGTGCGAGATCCCGATTTTCTTCGAGGATCGACGGGTGGGGCGTTCGAAGATGAACTGGCGGATTAAAATCGAGGCGGCCCTGCGGGTCTGGGAGCTCCGCTGGCGTTATCGGGACCTGAAGCCGATCTCCCTGGGTTGAAACCCGCACAGCGGGTGTCGCTGGCCTCCCTGTGACGGCTTCTGGAAATCGGGCGGGATGCCCTTGGGTGTTGCCCATTCCCTGAAACCCGCTGCGCGTCGCCGCTGGCGTTCCCCTTGATCGATCTCTGAAACCTAGAAAGGCCATGAGCGCAGATCCGGTTCGCTTCGCCCGAGCCCTGGCGGATGATCACCGTCAGCAGATCTTGCGGCTGTTGTGGGGCCGCGAGCTCTGCGTGCGGGATCTGGTCCAGGCCCTGGGTCTTTCCCAGCCTGCCGTCTCGCATCATCTCCGCGTCTTGCAGCAGGCGGGGCTCCTTCGCGCTCGAGAGGCAGGACGCCAGACGTTTTACACCCTGGATCCAGAGGCCCTGGAGCGCGGCTTGCGAGCGTTGCGGCTGGCCCTCCGCCCGATCCGTCGGAAGGGGCGACGGTGATGGGGGCTGCCAGCAGGACTGTGCTGTTCTCCCGAGCGCTTATGAGCTGGATCCCCTGCTGGATTGCGGGTCCTCCGCGGGCCAGATCACGACGTCCTCCGCCGGAACGGTGATGGAAAGCGGTTCTCCCGGGCGGGCCTCGATGGTGTTCGCCGGGAAAAGCCAGCGAAGGCGCTCTGTCCCGATCCGCATCCATATTTCCACATAAAGCCCCCGGAAGGAACGGGCAACCACTTCGCCGGCGAGGACATTGGCATGGTCCGACGGGTTCGATCGAGGGGTGTGGCGGATCAGGATCAGGGCCCGGGCATGCGGGGAAAGGGGTCCCCTGGGCCGGCCCCGCAGGATCCCGAGGGGTGTCCAGACCTGAGCGATTTCCCCGGGAGCGAGCACATGGCCCTCCAGGAAGGTGCCCAGATCCAGAAAACGCGCCACGAAGGGTGTGGCCGGATCCTGATATAACGCCTCCGGCGGGCCGATCTGCTCGATCCTTCCCTGGTGGAGGATCAGCACCCGATCGGCCACGGCCATCGCCTCGCTCTGATCGTGGGTGACATAGAGGGCGGTCATCCGTTCGGCCTTCAAGAGCTCCCGGATCTCCCTCATCAGCTGCTCCCGCAGTGCCCGATCCAGGGATCCCAGGGGTTCATCCAGTAGCAGGACCGCGGGCCGCGGGGCCAGACTGCGGGCCAGGGCGACCCGCTGCTTCTCCCCCCCGGAGAGGGTGTGGACCTCGCGCAGCTCATAGCCGGGTAGCCCGACCTGATTCAACAGGGCTCGCACGCGTTCCCGGATCTCCGGCTCTGGAAGCCGCTGCATGCGCAATCCGAAAGCGATGTTCTCAAAAACATTCAAATGGGGAAAGAGCGCGTATTCCTGGAACATCAGGCCGATTCGACGACGGTGTGGAGGGATACCCGCGAGGTCCTGGCCATCCAGGAGGATCTGCCCTTCATCAGGGGGCTCCAGGCCCGCGATCAGGCGCAGGAGCGTGCTCTTCCCGCTCCCGCTGGGGCCCAGGATCACCATGATCTCCTCATCGGGGACCTCGAAGGTGACATGATCGAGGGCCACCTGAGGACCGTAGCGACGGGTCAATCCGATGATCTTCAGGTGAGGCATCGACTCTTCGGAGTCTTCTCTTGTATGATCATCATCCGGCGGGCGACCGCCCGATTTCCCCTCCCCCAGCCCCTCCCCGTTTCGGGGAGGGGGGATTTTTAGGCTCCCCCTTCCCTACGAGGGAAGGGGGCCGGGGGGTTAGATCCGAGACCTCCCTCATCCCCCGGTTTTTAGGGACGCCGCGCGGTCCATCCACCTGGGGCCGATCGCCCTATCCGTTCCAGCAACGCGGTGACGTTGTCGCGCCATGCGGCCCGATCCTCCCGGCCCCTGCTCAGATCCTCGAGGATCCGGGCGAGGGCGTCGTGGACCGGTGTGGGAACCCCGGCTCGAGCCCCATGGCGCACCACCGCGCCGCAGTAAGCCTCGATCTCCAGCCGGGCCCCTCGTTGCAGATCCTGGTGCAGGGAGGGAGGTTTCTCTCCTCGCCCCCGCGCCCCCATGAAGGCCAGAAGCGTTCGGACGACGGAGGCAGGTCCCCAGCGCATCGCCCATGCCAGCAGCGGGATCGGATATCCGGGAAGCGAAACGGGCCGCAGGCCCAGCGCGCGCATGACCGCGAGGGCTTCCCGAAACGCCGCCCGCTCCACCGCGAAGGTCCGGGGATCCCGGAGCACCCGCTCCGCGGGCCAGTCCAGGATCGCACAGGTGGCGTTGGCGATGAGGTTGAGCAACAGCTTGGACCACTTCATGGCCTGGGGATCCGGGTAGAGACGGGTGGAGAAGCCCGTTAGCTGCAGGATCGCCTGCCATTCCCGCAGATCCTGAATCGGAGCCATGGGAGCCAGACCCAATCCACCGCGGGTCCGTTCCAGCCGGACGACCCCTGGCGCGACGGTGGAGACGGGCTGGGTGAGGGTCCCCGCCACGACCCGGTCGGCCCCGAACGCGGCGGCCAGCCGGCCTTCCCCGTCGACGCCGTTCTGCCAGCAGAACAGCATCGCGGAACGCCATCCCTGGCGCTGGATCGCGGCGATGGCCGCTTCCGTATCGTAAGCCTTCACCGTGAGAAAGATGGCGTCCACCTCCGAAGGGACGGCATCCAGATCCGGGATGGCGTGGGGCCGGGTAGTGAGCTGCAGTCCATCGGGACGTAGGAGGATCAGCCCATGGCGCCGGATGGCCTCGACCACAGCGGGGCGGCCGAGGAGGATCACCTCATGGCCGAAGGCGCTCAGCATCGCCCCCAGATATCCTCCGACCGCTCCTGCGCCGAAGACCAGGATCCGTCGAGCGGGAAGGGGTTTCACCGGCATGACGAGCTCAGGCCTTCACCCGGGCCGTCTCATGGATGATCCTTAGGAACGTCTCCGCTTTCAGGCTCGCTCCGCCCACCAGCGCTCCGTCGATGGTGGAGCGACCGACGAACTCCGCGATGTTCTCGGGGGTCACGCTCCCTCCATAAAGGACGCGCACCTGTTGCGCGACTTCCAACCCGAAGAGCTCTTCCAGGGTTCCCCGAACCCAACGCCGGATCACCTCCTCCGCATCCACTCCGGTGGCCGCCCGGCCGGTCCCGATGGCCCAGACGGGCTCATAGGCGATGACGAGGCTGGCGGCCTGCCCTGGCGAGAGCCCTTCCAGCGCGCGTCGGGTCTGGGTGGCCACCACGGTTCCGGTCTCCCCGGCTTCGCGCTGAGCCAGCGTCTCCCCCACACAGAGAATAGGGGTCAGGCCGTGGCGCAGGGCGGCGAGGACTTTGCGGCGGATCATCTCATCATCTTCATGGAAATACTGTCGGCGTTCCGAGTGGCCGATGATCACATACCGGCACCACTCCTTCAGCATCACCGGGGAGATCTCCCCGGTGAAGGCTCCGGCGTCCTCCCAGTGAACGTTCTGGGCTCCCACGAGGATCGAGGAGCCCTGCAACACGGCGTGGACGGCGGGGATCGCCGTGAAGGGGGGGCAGAGCACCACTTCCACCGTTTGGGTCTGGAGGCCTTCCCGGATCGCCCGGGCCAGCGCCTGCCCCTCTGCGGCCGTCTTGTTCATCTTCCAGTTCCCAGCGATCAGTGGTTGTCGCATCGTTCACCTCGCCCGAGGAGACAGCGAATGAAGAAGGCTCCTGTTTTCTTGCCCTGTCGCTGGAAGGCGGGTTTTGAAGGCTGCTCCCCTTTGCTGCCTCTATTTTATCGGGTCCTGGGTTTTTCCATCGCTCGGCATGGTTTCCAGGCCGGGCATGATGCCCTCGGCGCCCTGCACCGCGCGAATGCTCCCCCAGGAAGCTTATATCCGAGGGGGAACCACCCGCAGCGTGCCATCCCAGTGAAGGAAGCGAAGCCCCCCGCGATCATTGACGCGCTCCCGTTTCGGTGCTAATTTAGCGATGGGAAGGTGTTTTCATTACCTCACATCTTTTCGCACCTCAAAGGGCCGCAGCCAGGGAACGATCCGGTTTTCCGGATTCAAGATTCCGGTGAAGTTGTGAGGGGCGCAGGATGAAGCTGGAAGAGATGAAATGCGTTCCGTGTCGAGGCGATGAGCCGCCCCTGACCGAAGGGGAGATCCTGGCCTTGCTCCCCAGCGTCCCGGAATGGCAGGTGGTCGTCCGGGATGGGATCCCCCAGCTGGAAAGGACCTTCCGTTTTTCGAATTTCCGGGAGGCGCTGGAGTTCACGCGGGAGGTGGGGGAGCTGGCGGAGAGCGAGGGACACCATCCGGTGCTGGTGACCCGCTGGGGCCGGGTGACCGTGACCTGGTGGACGCATAAGATCCGCGGGTTGCATCGGAATGATTTCATCATGGCCGCGAAAACCGATGCCCTCTACCGGAAGAGGAGTCTTTCAGAACCAACATAAGCGATAAGCGGTTCTTCCCTGCCGTCCGGAGTCCAGGTTCTATGGGTGCCCCGTGAAAGCGTTGTGAGACGAGTCTCACCAATAGGGTGTTTATCGAATGGCGGAAACGATCCTGGTCGTCGATGATGATCTGCAGGCGGTGAAGCTGATCGGCCTGATCCTCCAGCGCAAGGGGTATCGGGTCACCCCGGCGACCAGCGGCGCGCAGGCGCTGGCCAGGGCGGAGACCGAGCAGCCCGATCTGATCATCCTGGATGTGATGATGCCGGATATGGATGGGCTGGAGGTTTGCCGGCGCCTGCGGGCGAACCCGAAAACCTCCGGGATCCCGATCCTGATGTTCACGGCGAAGACCGCCGTGGCGGATAAGATCGCCGGCTTCCAGGCAGGCGCGGACGATTACCTGACCAAGCCAGTGCATCCGGCGGAATTGATCTCCCGGGTGGAAGCCCTGTTGCAGCGCGCGGCCCGCCTGAAGGCCGAGGCCACCGCCAGGGTCCAGGCGGCCACGATCGGTTTCCTGGGCGTGAAGGGGGGAGTGGGAACTTCCACCGTGGCGCTGAACACAGCGGTCGTCCTCGCTCAGGGAGCTGGCCACCTCCCTCCAGCGGTCCGAACGCCCCCTCCGGATTTCCGCTATCCTCGAGTGGTCCTGGCCGATCTGGCCCCGCATGGGGGGTTGGCCTGCCTGCTTCGACTCTCCCAGGCCCTGGGGCTGCCGAATGTCCTGGCCTATCCGCCCCAGGAGCTGGATCCCCCCACGATCGAGAAATATCTCACGCGCCATGTCAGCGGGCTGCGGATGTTGCTCGCCCCCTATACGCCACGGCCGGTAGTGCTCTCCGCCGCCCACATTCGCACCCTGGCCCGCCATCTGGCGTCGCTGGGCGATTATGTGCTCTTTGAGATGGGACATACGCTGGATGATGGGGCCCGGGCGTTGCTGGGGGAACTGCGTTATCTCGTGCTGGTCATGGAGCCGACCTCTCTGGCTTTAGTCCATGCTCGTGAGCTCATCTCCGTGTTATCCCAACTCGGGTGGGTTGCCCAGCAACTCGGTCTGGTGGTGGTGAACCGCGCGGTCTCCGGGATCGCCCCGACCCGACGGCAGATCGAGGAGGCGCTTTCCATTGAGCCGATCGGCTTCATCTCCCCAGCTCCCGAGCTGGCCCATCAGGCCGCCGACCAAGGGGTCCCCATCGTCATGCTGCAGCCGGATGGCCTGCTGGCGGAACAGTTCCGCGAGCTGGCCCGACGTCTGGTAGCGCTCACGAGGTGAAGATGCCGATCCAGGCTCGCCATCGCCATCCATGGGATGTCTCGCCGGAAGAGGCGATCGCGATCCAGCAACAGCTTCGCGCTCTGGTGATCCGGGATGGTCCCATGCCGGAACCCGGCGCAATTATTGTTGGGGTGGATGTCGGCTTTCGGGGCGATCTCGCCCGTGCCGCCGCTGTGGCCGTGCGGTTCCCGGATCTCACGCCCCTCGCTCAGGCGGTCGCGGAGGTCCCGGTGACGTTCCCCTACATCCCGGGCCTGCTGGCTTTCCGGGAGGCCCCCGCGATCCTCAAGGCTCTGGACCGTTTAATGCTGGAACCTCATCTGCTGATGGTCGATGGCCATGGGATCTCCCATCCCCGCCGGATGGGGATCGCAACCCATCTCGGGGTTTATCTGGATCTTCCGTCCATTGGATGTGCGAAGTCAAAGCTGTGGGGGCGCTGCGAGATGCCGCCGGATGAGCCAGGGGCCTGGACGCCGCTCTGGGATGGGGAGGAGATCATCGGGGCCGTCCTGCGCACGCAGGTGGGGACCAATCCGCTGTTTGTCTCCATCGGCCATCGCATCTCTCTGGAGAACGCGATCGCCACGGTGATGGCCTGCGTTCGGGGCCACCGGCTTCCAGAGCCCACCCGCCTGGCCCACCTGGCGGCGGGAGGGGCCGATGTGGTTTCCTCCGCCCGGCAGCCCCGTTTGCTGTAGAAAGGGCCAGGGATACGTCACACCGCGCAGGAGGCATTCCCATGGCGAGGCTGCTGGTGGTGGACGATGATCCCGACGCGCGCCGGCTGATCGGGCTGGTGCTCCGACGGGCCGGCCACGATATCCTCTACGCAGAGGACGGCTTCCAGGCTTTGGAAGTGATGAGCCGGGAGCATCCGGATCTCATCATTCTGGACCTGATGATGCCAGGGATGGATGGTTTTGAGGTTCTGGAAGCCATGCACCGGCGGATGGATCTGCGAGGCCTGCCCGTGATTGTATTGACCGCGAAAGCTCAGGTGGCCCCAGCGGCGGAGCAGAAGCTCCTGGGCGTGCAGGCCTACCTGACCAAGCCGGTCTCCGCCGAAACCCTGCTACAAACGGTTCAGGAAACGCTGAAAGCCGCCCGTCCCCTCCTTCCTTCGGGGAACCAGGCGCTGGAGATCGCCTGTGGGGAGAGCTGGCCGGGCAGTGCAGGGGAGTTCCTGGCTTCGGCCCTGGCAGTCGCTCTGGCCGCCCATGCCCCGACCTTCCTGATCGATGTGGAGGGGCTGGGGCGAGGAGCCCTGATCTTCGATCTGGAGCCTCCTCTCACGGTGGAGGACCTGGAGGTGGGCCGGGATCCGGCCCAGGGTCTGATCCCGGTTCGGGAGCAGCTCCATGTCTGGTCCGTCTATGGACGACCCAGCCCGGCCGCTGTCCAGCGGGTGGCGGAGCGGCTGGCCCCCCAGGCCGGATTTCTGGTCTGGATGGTTGGGGATCCCATCGGACCGGTGGCGGCCTCCATCTTCCCCCGCTGTCTGCGGATCTTCTTCGCCTTTGAGAGCCATGGACCCGGGATGCGGCGGGCGCGGCTCGTGCTCCGTCAACTGGAAGACCTGGGCCTGCGATCGCCGCGAGTCTGGCCCATCTGGGTGCGGCGCTGGGTGGTTCCCGAGCCATGGACGGAGATGGAGATCCAGAACCGCCTGGGTGGGGTTCCCATCCGGGTCTGGCCGGTGGATCCGGTAACGGCCCATCGGGCGCTGCAGGATGGTCAGCCTATCCAGGAGATCGAGCCGGAAAGTCCCGCTGCGCATCGCATCCGGGAATGGGCGGGGGAGATCCTGGAGCTTGCGAAGGAAAGGAGGGCGCCTTGAACCCGCAGGAGCTGCCGATCCCCCCGGAGCATTATGCCCGGCTTCGGGCCTGGCTGATCCAGCAGCTGCGGAAAGGTTCGGAGCCGCCGCCGATGGGAATGACCCCGGAGAGCTGGCGCTGGGTCCGGGATCGGGTCAGCCAGTTGCTGGCCTCCGCGCGGGTCTCCCTGCCCCCAGAGGCGCTGGAGCGGCTGGTGGATGAGGTCGGAGACGAGGTCGTGGGCTACGGCCCCATCGGGCCGCTGGTGCGCGATCCCTCCATCACCGAGATCATGGTCAATGGCCCCCATCAGGTCTATGTGGAGCGGGCCGGTAAGATCGTTGAGGTCGATGCGCGGTTCCGGGACGAGTCGCATGTGATGGAGGTCATTGAGCGCATCCTCCGACCCCTGGGGCGCAAGGTGGATCGGGCGTGGCCCATGGCCGACGCCCGGCTGCCTGATGGCTCGCGGGTGAATGTGATCATCCCACCCTGCGCTCTGAACGGGCCCACGATCACGATCCGGAAATTCCCGGCCCGCCGGCTGACCGTGGAGGATCTCATCCGCTTCGGAACGATGACGCCGGAGATGGCGGAGTTCCTGCGGGCATGCGTGTTCGCCCGGCTGAATATTGTGGTCTCCGGCGGGACCGGCTCGGGGAAGACCACTCTGCTGAATGTGCTTTCCGCGTTCATCCCGGAGGACGAACGCATTGTCACCATCGAGGATGCGGCGGAGCTCCAGCTGCAACAGCGCCATGTCGTGCGCCTGGAGGCAGCGCCTGCCCTGCCGGATGGAACGGGGCGGGTGACCATTCGGGATCTGGTGATCAATGCCCTGCGGATGCGGCCCGATCGGATCATCGTGGGGGAATGCCGGGGGCCCGAGGCCCTGGACATGCTTCAGGCGATGAACACAGGCCATGAAGGCTCGATGACCACCATCCACGCGAACAGCCCCCGCGATGCCCTCTCCCGTCTGGAAACGATGGTGCTGATGGCCGGCATGGATCTCCCCCTGCGGGTGGTTCGCACTCAGATCGCCTCCGCTATCGATCTCATCGTGCAGCAGGAACGGTTGCGGGATGGCTCGCGGAAGATCACCCGGGTCACAGAGATCCAGGGGATGGAAGGGGATACGGTGGTGCTGCAGGATCTCTTCGTCTTCCAGGCGAAAGCGATCGGGGAGGAACAGGGGAAGGTGGAAGGGGTCCATCGGCCGACCGGGATCCGCCCGCATTTCATGTCCCGTCTGGAGGCGGCGGGGATCCGCCTGTCCCCCCAGATTTTCGGGGTGGGAACGATCACCGCCAGCCGGGGGCGATGAAGGGAGGGGCGGGTGGGGCGCCCGCCCCTCCGGGCGTTATGAGGGCAGCCGGGCCGCCAGCGCCTGGCGGATCTCCTCCACCTCTGCGTGGCGCCCCAGCTGTTTCTTTGAAAACACCAGCTCTCCGTTCACCCGGACCTCGAAGACGCCCCCGCTGGAGGGGATGAGCGTCCAGGAGGCCACGTGGCCTTCGAATTCCTTGAGCAGCTCCTCGGTCAACCTGACCGCTCGAGGGAGATACCCTCAGACCGCGCAGTATTCGATTTCAACCCGCAGCATTTGAACCTCCTCCTGAATCAGGGTTCTGTCCGCGCGCTGGGTTCGTGGTGAACGGGTCTTGCGTATGGCCTTTCGGGGTGTGAGGGCGTCTGAAGCCCCTGCCCGGATTTCCCGTCTTACGGCACATCGTTATACGTCCAGAGACGGTTCGCCAGGAAATTCCAGAACAGGGCGATCCCCACAGCGATCACCTGGGAGACGTTCACGCCCCACTTCATCCCCAGGCGGGGAATGAGGAACCCCGAGACCGTCCCGAACACCGCGAGGTTGATCCCCAATCCGGCAGTGTTCACCATGAAAAACTGGGAGATCTGCTGCCAGATCGGCTTCGATCGGGATTCCGGATAGGTCCAGTGGCGGTTCCACAGGAAATTGTTGATCACCGCGGCGGTGAACGAAACCGCCTTGGCCATAACCGGGATCCATCCGCCCAGGAAGATCAGGCTGTTCAGAATCCCGGTATCCACCACAAAGCCCACCGTCCCGACCACACAGAACTTCAGGAAACGCACGATCTCCTTGCGATACATTCGGTAAAGATCTCCCCGAGCGGGCCGAAGGGAAAGCCGCCTCTCCACGGGATGTCCTCCATCTCGGGCTCTGGGTCGAAGGTCGTCAGTCCGCATTCAGAAGTTCCACCCACGCTCCATAGAGGGCGATGAACAGAGGCAGGTTGGCCACGTAAAGATTATCGAAGAGCTGATGAATGTGCAAATGCATCCACGCGGCCATGATCCCCGCCGCCAGCCCCCTTCGCCATCCTTTGCTCCGTCGCCAGGCTCGCCCGGTCTGGAGCCCGATCACAATCCAGAGCAACAGGTAAAGCAGCAAGCCGATCAGGCCGGTTTCCGCGGCCATGTTCAGATAGATGTTATGGGCGTGGCCCAGCGGGTTCGGCCAGCGGATCAGGGCGTAGGCCGGATAAGCAGCGGCGTAGTTCCCGAACCCTATCCCAAGCCACGGATGAGCCCGGATCATCTCCACGGCGGCCTGCCAGTGGGCCAGCCGCTCGATGATGGCGAAGTTCGCATCATTCACCTCCACCCCGCGCACATCGATGACCTGGATCTCCTCCATCGCCCCCCTCAGGCGATCCCGAATGGGTGCCGGGATCCACCCTGCGGTCCACAGAAAGATCCCGGTCAGGATCAGGGCCGTCAGAGCGGCCAGACCCCATCGGCCTCGAGCGGGCAGCATCCCGATCAGTGTTCCCATCGCCACGGCGGCTCCCAGCCATGCGCCCCGGGACCAGGAAACGAGGAGCGCCAGGAGCGCCATGCCTCCGATGCCCAGCGCTCCCAGCCCCAATGCCCTCTCCGGAAGGGGTCGTTGAGGATGGAAGAGCAGCCCGAAGGCGAGGCCCAGCGCGACCGGCGCGATCAGCCCCATCATCCCGGCGAAGGGATTGGGTTGCTGGAACGTTCCATAGGCCCGATAGAACGGAAGGCCGGGAAGCTGAAAATGCTCCGGCCCGGTCCCTCGCAGGAAGGCCTGCCAGATCCCGATGCCCGCCTGGAGGGCGCCGGAAGCCAGCGCGATCCCCAGAAGGATCCGTTGCATGCGCGGCGAGGCGGTCCGGATTATGATCACCACCATCCCGATTTGCGCCCATTTGATCCATTCTGGGAGCCCCTCTTCCCATGATGGAGCCCAGGAAAGGGAGAGCAGCGCATAGCCCAGGAACAGCCCGTAGGCCCAGCTCCAGCCCCATCGCGGCAGGGAAAACGTGCGGTGGGCCAGCCCCCGCCAGATCCAGCCCAGGAGCGCCAGGCCCAAGAAGATCTGGGCGCTGGGGAGGGGAGGATGCCAGCGTTCGCTCTCCAGCGGTGCCAGAGGTCCGGTCAGCAACGCCGCCCCCAGGCCGGCTTCAGGGACCCGCAGGAGGGCGAGCAGACCAGCGAAGGCCATACTGATCCCGATCAGGAGCTCCGGCCTCCATGCCAGCAGCAAACCCAAGACGAGGGCCAGAACCCCCCACTCGCGCTTCTGGTCAAATAAGCGTAGCCTTAGCTGGAGTCCATGAGAAGAGCGATCCATGCCTGCCATGTCGCGAACCCGGATCCGGGGTGATGGATGAGCCGCCTCGCTCCTCCTCGCTACCTGGGCGGGTCTCGGGGAGAGGCTTATCGCATCTTCAGCCGTTCCTCAAACCACCGAATCGTCCGTCGCAGCCCCTCCTCCAGGGGGATCCGCGGGCTCCACCCGAGGCGCTGGCGGGCTTTCGTGATGTCCGGGCAGCGGCGCTGGGGATCCCCCGGGATCCGTCGATCCGGCAGGATACGGATCCCGGCGGGGTTCCCGGTCAGACGGTTGATGAGCTCCGCAAAGATGAGGATGCTGACCTCCTCCGGGTTTCCCAGGTTCACCGGCTCGTGTTCTTCAACCTCGAGGAGCCGCACAATCCCCTCCACCAGGTCATCGATATAACAGAAGCTGCGCGTTTGCGAGCCGTCCCCGTAGACCGTCAGCGGCTCCCTTCGCAGGGCCTGGCCGATGAAATTCGGCACCACCCGCCCATCGTCCAGCCGCATGCGGGGACCGTAGGTATTGAAAATGCGAACGATGCGGGTATCCACGCCGTGAACCCGATGATAAGCCATCACCATGGCCTCGGCGAACCGTTTGGCCTCATCATAGACTCCTCGCGGCCCGATCGGGTTCACATAGCCCCAGTAGGTTTCCGGCTGAGGATGAACCTGGGGATCCCCATAGACCTCACTGGTGGAAGCCAGCATATAGCGGGCCCCCTTGACCCGCGCAAGGCCCAGGGTGTTATGAGTCCCCAGCGCGCCGACTTTCAGGGTCTGGATGGGGTATTTCAGATAGTCCACCGGGCTGGCCGGCGATGCAAAGTGCAGCACCGCATCGAGCGGTCCTTCGACATAGAGGAAGTGGGTCACGTCATGGCGAATGAAGCGAAAGCGTGGGTGCCCGATCAGATGGGCGATGTTATCGGCCGTCCCGGTCAGGAAATTATCCACGCCGATCACTTCGTGGCCATCCGCGAGGAAGCGATCGCAGAGATGGGAGCCGATAAATCCGGCGGCACCGGTGATCAGGATGCGCATGGAGCGGTTCACCTAAAGCTTGGGAATTTGAGAGCCTGCGGTCCGGGCTCAACGGCGTAAATCCTGCTGGCTAACGGAGGGAAAGCCTCCAGCGCGTTAGGAGGATCAGCGCGATGGCTTCCAGCAAAGTGAGCCCGCCGATCCCCACAGCGGCGTCAAACCAGAATTTCTCCGGATACAGGCGGATCAGCGTATCCGTGGGCAGGAAAAGCCATGTGTCTCCTTCGAAAAACACCCGGTGGAACAGCGTGAAGGCGGCATCGAAGCTCAGCAGGAAGCCCAGCAGGATCCCCAGGACCAGCCCCAGGGTGAGGAGCCCTCCCCAATTCAGGCTCTGCCAGGCCAGCGGGCGGGTTGCGGGGGAGAACCAGAGATACGCCCAGGCCCCGATGAGCGCCAGGGCCAGGATCAGGCCCACCCGGAAGGCGGCCCCCTGGAGAACATACACATCCTGCATGTGCCGGATCTCCCGCTCGTTGAAGGCTGGCCGCCCATCGGCGAATCGGATCTCCCGCAGGATGCTGGCCCCGGGCGGCTGGGTCACCGAGCGAAGCCCGGTCAGGGCGAGTTCCAGCCGCTCCTCCGGGCTCATCCCGTAGAGATCCGGCGGGAAATCCGGCCGCGCATATTCCATGCGAATGAACCAGTCACTCATCAGCAGCCGGACGTTCAGCAGGAGCAACACAGCCGGTAGCGAAAAGATGATCAAAGCGGAGAGCACGCGAGATAACATCGATGCGCTCCTTATCGGGATGGGTTTGCGCTTATTCTTGAATCATAACCCCCAGCCCATCAAAGCCGATCCATGCCGCCAGGGAAGGGCCGTAAGGGCGGACGATGAGCTCGCGAGCCTGCATCGCTTCCTGCAAGCGCTGAGCGAAGGCATGGGCCTCCTGGGGGGACCGAGCCGGCCCGTAAAGGACTCCCACCCGTTCCGCCCGGGAGAACTCGGCCGCGAATTCAATCAGCTTTTCCAGCGCCTTCTCGGTGGAGCGGGCTTTCTCCAGCGGGAGCAGGGCACCATCCTCCATCATCAGGAACGGCCGGATCCCCAGCATCGTTCCCAGGATGCGCTGGGTTTTGCTTAACAAACGGTTGCGCTCCAGGGCTTCTAGGCTCTCCGTCACGAAAACGGCGTAGAGGCGTGAGAGCATCCCTCGTAGCAGCCGAACGATCTCGTGAACCGGCTGGCCCTGAGCGGCCAGGCGAAGGGCCGTTTCCGCGATCCAGCCCTGGGCGATCCCCATCGTTTGGGTATCGATGACATGGACCGGGCACCGCCCCAGCACGACGGAAGCCGCAGCCCGTGCCCGGGCGACCAGCGGAGAGAGCCGGCCGGAATGCAGAACAGCCACGATGGCCGAGGTGCTGGGGGCCAGCCGGGCGTAAAGCGCCCGGAGCTCCTCTTCCGTCGGCGGCTCGATGGTGAACGCCTTCGTTCGATCCGCAGGCGGCCAGAGGTCGGGAGGGATCTCATCGATCCCCTCCCGGAAGGTTTGATGATCCACCCGAATGGTCAGCGGGATCCAGACCAGCATGTCATCCGGCAGGTCTGTTGCGCTCAGCACGGCAGCGCTATCCACAAGCACCCGGATGGGCATGGATGAAGTTCCCTCCGCTGGCAATGATGAACGCGGAAAATGCCCCGCTCCACCTTCAGAGCCTCCCCCAGCCTGGGGCAGGCAAATGCTCTAACCGTCCCTCTCCCCCCACACCATCCATGATCCCGGCGGGCTCCTACTCCGCGCTCAGGATGTAAGAATAGTAGGGCTGTCCAGCCTCCACCATCTCGATCTGCAGCTGGGGATAGCGAGAACGGAGTTTCTCAACCAGCTGGACCGTTTGGGAGAGATCTGCTTCTGCCCCCACATACAGAGTGAGCAATTCGGCCGAGGAAGCATCCATCGCCTCCAGGGTCCTCTGGATGACTTCCTCCAGATCATCCCCTGCGGCCACCAGATGATCCTCCACCAGCCCGATCCATTGTCCCTGACGGGCAGACACGCCTTCCAGCTCCACATCCCGCGTGGCCCGGGTGATCTGCCCGCTCCGCACCAGCCGCAGCGCCTCCTTCATCGCCTGCAGATTGCTTTCCAGATCTGCCTCGGCGCGATAGGCTACCATGGCGGCCACGCCCTGAGGTAGAGTGCGGGTCGGGAGGATCTCCACGCGTTTATCCGGAACCAGCTCGGCGGCCTGGCGGGCCGTCAACATCACATTGGGATGGTTAGGCAGCACGACGATCTGATCCGCGGGCAGCGTTTGCATGAGCTCCACGAATTGCTGAGCGCTGGGGTTCATGGTCTGCCCGCCGCGAAGGGTCGCGCTGACCCCCAGGCTGGTGAAGATCCGGGCCCATCCCTCGCTGGGGACCACTGCGATCGTAGCCACTTGGCCGGGTTGCAGGGGAGAGGAGGAACTCTCTGTCCCTCGGGCCCGCTCCTGGATAAATTGTTGATACTGAGCCTGCATATTTTCTACCACTACGTCCCGCAAACTGCCCCAGCGGATGGCGTAGCTCAGCGGCCGCCCGGGATCATGAACATGCAGATGCACCTTCACTGTGTTCGCATCGCCCACGACCAGGACGCTATCGCCCATCGCCTCCAGGTCGCGACGGATCTGGTCCACATCCAGATGGTGGCCCACCAGGATGAACTGGACATCGTAGCCATAGCCCTCGGATCCGGGCTCCAGGGCCTCGGTCGCCCGGGCGCCGGCGAGGGAGGGAGCGATCATCGGAGCCTCCTCGATGGGCTCCCCCTTCAGACAGCGAAGCATCCCTTCCAGGATCAAATACAGGCCCTGTCCGCCCGAATCCACCACCCCGGCTGCTTTGAGGATGGGGAGCAGGTCGGGCGTGCGTTGCACCGCCTCGTGGGCCCGGCGCACCGCCTGTTCCATCACGTCGAGCAGATCCCCGCCGCGCTGGACGGCATGGGTGGCCGCCTCACTGGCCTCCCGGATCACGGTCAGGATCGTTCCCTCAACAGGTTTCATCACCCCGCGGTAAGCCGTGCGGGTGGCCTCCTGAAGGGCGAGGGCGAGATCTTCTGCGGTGATCATCGGGCGACGGTCGATCACCTGGGCCATCCCCCGCCAGATCTGAGAGAGGATCACACCGGAGTTCCCCCGAGCGCCCATCAATGCCCCCCGGGCTACCCGCTGGAGCAGCACACCCACCTCAGAGTCTGTCATAGGGGCGATCTCCTGCCAGGCCGCCTCCATCGTCAGCAGCATATTGGTCCCGGTGTCGCCATCCGGGACCGGGAACACGTTCAGGGCGTTCACCAGCTCATAATGGCGGCGAAGCCAAAGCAATCCAGCCCGGATCATCGCTTTAAACGTGGGCCCATCGATGGCTTGAAGGGCTGGTCGCGAGGAAGAAGACCCTTCCGGTTGCACGGCCTCCTCCTGAGAAGCGAAGGATGTTCCTCTTTCCATAAGAACTCTCCGTCACTGGGGTTGCAGGCCCTGAATATGAACGTTCACCTCCGCCACCGGCAGGCCTGTGGTTTTCTCCACCTGATATTTAATGGTATGTTGCACGCTGCGGGCGACGGCGACCAATCGAACCCCATAGGCCAGGATCAAATAGACGTCAATCACCAGGCCGTCCGGCCGCTCCCGGATCTCGATGCTTCGTCGGGCGTCTGGCGCAAAGAAGTTCGCGACCACATCGGTCATGCGGTGCGAAGCCAGGCCGACCACCCCATAGCATTGGGCCAGGGCCTGCGCGATCAGGGTGGCGATCGCCGCAGGCAGCACCTCGATCCGCCCCAGTTCGTTCTGTTCTTTCATGCCTTCCAGCTCCTTAAAAATCTGGCTGATGCGGGCTTGTTCGGCTACAAACCCGGTGACGATTCATCGCTCGCTTCCATAGCCCCTGGTCTTCCGGGGCAGGTGCATGGAGGGGATTCAGGGGAACCCCTGAGCCAGGTGGACCTGGCGGGCCCCACGGCTGTCCAACAGGGTTCTCCTACTATCTTAACCGATGGGGATGTTCCCCTGAGAGGCCTGGGGAGCTGGGCGGGTCGCCTTCGGCGACCCGCCCAGCTCCCAAACGTTTTATTCCTCGCGAATCGGGCAGCGAGTTGCATTAAAATATGGATAGATACAGAATGCAGTCTGCGGCGGGCGAGAGCGGGTGAGCGCGAAGGATAGCCGGTGGGATGACCTGATGCTCCGCCGGCAGGCATTTTTCTTTCTCTGGAGGGAGGTCCACGATGACGGGAGAGGCTCGACGCGTCTATGGGACCGTAACGGTGAAGCGGGGGCTCGCCCAGATGCTGAAGGGCGGCGTGATCATGGATGTCACCAATGCGGAGCAGGCCCAGATCGCTGAGGAAGCAGGCGCAGTGGCCGTGATGGCCCTCGAACGGGTTCCCGCAGATATCCGGGCGCATGGCGGGGTGGCCCGGATGGCGGACCCCGAGAAGATCCTGGAGATCATGGAGGCAGTGACGATCCCGGTGATGGCCAAGTGCCGGATCGGCCACTATATGGAGGCGAAGATCCTGGAAGCCCTCGGTGTGGATTTCATCGATGAGTCGGAGGTTCTGACCCCTGCGGATGAGCAATATCACATCAACAAATGGGAATTCAAGGTTCCTTTCGTCTGCGGGGCGCGGGATCTCGGGGAGGCCCTGCGCCGGATCGCCGAAGGGGCGGCGATGATCCGCTCGAAAGGGGAGGCCGGAACCGGGAATGTGGTCGAAGCCGTTCGCCATGCGCGGGCGATCATGGGCGCCATCCGGCGGATCCAGGGGATGGGAGAGGAAGAACTTGTGGCCTACGCCAAAGAGATCGGCGCTCCCTATGAGCTGGTCCTGGAAACCCGGCGCCTCGGGCGCCTGCCGGTGGTCCTCTTCGCCGCAGGGGGAATCGCCACCCCGGCGGATGCGGCGCTGATGATGTGGCTGGGGATGGATGGGGTGTTCGTGGGAAGCGGGATCTTCAAGAGCGAGAATCCGTATAAGCGGGCCCGGGCGATCGTGGAGGCCGTAACCTACTGGCAGGAGCCGGAGATCCTGGCGATGGTCAGCCGCAGCCTGGGCGAGCCCATGTATGGCATCGACGTCCGGCAGCTGACCGAGGTGCAGCGCCTCGCGCTGCGCGGGTGGTGAAATCCTCGGGGATTTCGCGGGATCTCGGAGAACGAAACCCGATGGTTTGTTGCGATCAACTCCCTGAGGGAGGTATACGGTGAGGATCGGGGTGCTGGGATTGCAGGGGGATTACCTGGAGCATCATCAGGTGCTCCGTCGTCTGGGCGTGGAGACGGTGGATGTCCGCCTCCCTCAGCATCTGGAGGGAGTGGATGGCCTGATCATCCCCGGAGGGGAAAGCACCACCATCGGCGCCCTCGCGGAGCGCTATGGGCTGATGGAACCGCTCCGCCGCATGGCGGAGGCCGGCATGCCGATCTGGGGCACCTGCGCCGGCATGATTTTCCTGGCCCGGGATGTGGGCCGCCCCCAGCCCACCCTGGGTCTGATGGATGTCCGGGTGCGGCGGAATGCCTTCGGCCGCCAGATCGATAGCTTCGAGGTCGATCTGGAGATCCCCGCCCTGGCCCGGGTGGGGGATCCCCGGCCTTTCCATGCGATCTTCATTCGGGCTCCGCTGATCGAAGCCGTAGGACCCGGGGTGGAGGTCCTGGCCCGGCTGGGGGATGGAACGGTTGTGGCGGCTCAGCAGGGACATCTGCTGGCCACCGCTTTCCACCCCGAGCTGACGGACGACACCCGGTTCCATCAGTATTTCCTGGAAATCGTGCGACAGGTTTCCCGCTGATGATCCGATCCTTGCGGATAAGGGATGGCCCGCGTTTCCTGGCGGCCGCCCACGCCGGTTTATATCTGGACGAGCGGGCGGTCCGGGTGGATCGCTTCCATCCGATTGAGGCCGCCACCCTTTCCCTGTTCTTCCCGGATCTGGCGCCGGTGCTGACGCTTTCAGATCCCTCGGGATCGTATTTCCTCCAGTTGAGCTGTCGGCGCGGCGGGGAGGAAGGACGCCTGCTGTTTATGGCCCCTGCGCCGGCGACCCTGGATCTGGAGTCCACAGCCGAATGGGAGATTGTCCTTCAGGCTATCGTTGAATGGGCCGCTGCACATGGGATCCGGCGTCTGGTGGCGGAGGTGGCGCTGGACGAATTGCGGCCGGCCCTTCTGCAGCGCCTGGGCTTCGAGCGAGCCCGCCGTTACACGGTGTGGGCCGGACCGGCTCGGGTGGTGGAGCAGGCCTTCCAGACGCTGGTCGGCCGTGAGCCTCCATTCCATGCTTCGTCGTGGGCGCTTTATCGAGGGGCGAAGGGAGCCTGGGTGGAGGAAATCCGGAGCGTGTCGGAAGATCCGCTCCTGGGGCTGGCGCAAACGCTCGCGGATCTGGGCACCCGCTGGCGGCATCCGGTTTATGCCCAGGTCCGCCGGGAGACCCCGAAGGTGACGGAAGCATTACGGGCGCTGGGGTTCTACCCCGCGTTCACCCTATGGCGAATGGTGCGCTGGGTCGCGGTTCCCCTTCGGCTGCCATCTGCGAAGGAGCAGGAAACGATTGCCTCCGCCTCCTTGGCGTTCTATTTCCTCCATCAGATGGCGCGCTCGCCGATTCAGGAGCGGGCCGCGGGCTCCGGATGAGAAAAGGCGATGGAAGACACGCTTTCATCGCTTTTCGCCCAGCCCTCCGAATCCATAGAGGCATTGTCTCCAGCCCCCGCCCACCCCTCTTACCCATTGGTTGCTGGGGAGAAGCTGGGCCAGCCGTTTCCTTGGGAATCGAGTGGTCGATTTCCCCCGCGCGGCTTTTGGAACCGTTAGATTGCCGAAGGCGACCCGGTTGGAGATTTCGTCCATCCGAAGCCGACTTCCTTCTGCCATATCCGCATTTGCGTTATATATAATGAAGGCGAGTGCGCGGGCGAGGCGATCGGATCCTGATTTATCCAGAAAAGGGGATTCCCATGACCCAACCCGGAATTCGAACGGGAACCATTACGGTCGATTTCCTGACTCCTACACATCGAATCTCCGCCCAGATGGTGTTGAGAGGCCGGGTTCTGGGGGATGTTCTAAACGATGTGCGCACCTCTTTCATTCCTCTGGAGGCCGTGTTCCTCTCCTGCCTGGACGAACCAGCCCGTATTCTCAAAAGCTTCGGGACGGCGATCCTGAGCAAAAACCATATTGCGATGGCGATTGTGAATGTGGGGATTGAGATGGCCCTGAAGGCCGTTTCCCCTGCATACGGCTCTCGCAAAACGTATGGCGTGTTCGCCACCATACCCGGGTTTGAGATCGAGGGAACCATCGAATTCGCGGGCCGGCCGGATCTCCATGCGCTTCTGGTGACCAATGTGGAGCGCTTCATTCCGATCATGAACGCAAGAGCGATGAGGAGCGATCGGCCCGGAATGGATTTCGCCGGCGAGCTGATTTTTGTGAATCGGGATTTCATTGGATTGCTTTCGCTCAGCGGAGAGGTGGCTCAGGGATGACCCGCATCCTGGTGATTGATGATGATATCGAGCTCCTGCAGATGGTCCGCCGGATGCTGGAACGGGCGGGGTTCGAGGTGTTCACCAGCGCCGATGGCGGGGATGGGATCGAAAAAACCCGCCAGCTCCGGCCGGATCTGGTGATCCTGGATTTGATGATGCCGGAGATCGATGGCTTCCAGGTCCTCCAGGCCATCCGGAACGATCCGCTGGTCAGCGACACGCCGGTCCTGGTCCTCACCGCCCGGGCGCAGCCGGTGGATCGGGAGGCGGCCCTCGCCGCCCGGGCGGATGATTACTTGGCCAAGCCGGTCTCTCAAAAGGAGCTCCTGGATCGGATCCAGGAGGTGCTGAACCGACGCCGGCGAGGGAGCGGCCAGGGTTCGGTGGTGCTCTTCCTGGGGCTCCGCGGAGGAACCGGGACCACCACGCTGGCGGTGAACACGGCGCTGGCCCTGATCCGCAGCGGTCCCGTGGTGCTGTGGGATGCCAGCCTGAGCTCCGGCCATGCCGGGCTCCATCTCCGGATCGCTCCCCGGATCTCCTGGCTGGATTGGTGGCGGGATGGATGCTCGAAAGGGGATCTGGAAGCGCATTTGATGTCCCATCCCACAGGGCTCAGCCTGTTCCCCGCTCCTCTGATGCCGGTCACGGAGGCGCTGGAAGAATCCTGGGTGGGCTTGACCCTGGATTTCCTGCGTGAGCGGTTTCGCTTTGTGGTCATTGATGGGCCTTCCACACTGGCACCTCTGGGCCTGGCCCTCTGTCAGCAAGCGGATCCGATATTCCTGGTGATGAGCCCCGAGGTGGGCGCTCTGCAAACCACGGTGATGACTTTGCGAGCCCTGCAAGCGGCGGGGATACCGATGGAGCGGATCCATATCGTGGTGAACCATGCCGCGGGGCCGGGCACATTGAGCGCCCCAACAATTGAGCGGGCGCTGGGCCGGGCACCCATGCTCACGGTGCCCTTCGATCCCAATCAGGCCGTGGCCCTGGTCCAGGGCACCCCCCTCGTCCTCAGCCATCCGAATGGCCCCCTGGCCACGGCCGCACACCGGCTGGCCGGACAGGTGCAATCCACCATGCGTACACCTGGGGGTTAATGCCTGTTGATCCTTCTCTAAACATCGATTCGAAATCCTTCTCAGAACTAAATATATCCTGAATAACGTCAAAAATAGAACTTTTGTTTGAGAAAATCGGGCCCATGATTTAGCGGACGGATTCGGAGCGCGCCGGTCCCTCCGCTGGACCTGTCCTGTGTTGAATAAATTCCAACTTTTCGCTTGACGGCGAGATCCCCCCCGTGCTATAATTACCCCAGTAGGTTTTTCCGAACCGCCCCAACTCTGGATCAGGCCATGGGATCCAGCGGCCTATCCTGGAGGGCTCCATGATGATGTTGCGCTATCGGGTGGGCGCGCTGGTGGGCGCGCCGATTGGGAGCCGGATGGTGCTATCCCTGGAGGAAGGACCGGGAGATTTGGGCTACGGGGTGGAAGTGGATTATCTCCGGGGGGAGATTGAGCTGGTCCGTTCCGATCGCCGGCTCCTGGCCTCTGGGACGATCTCCACGCAGATCCACGCTTCGTGCGCCCGTTGTCTGGAACCGGTCGCCTTCCCCATGACCTTTGAGTTTGAGGAGGCCTTTTTTCTATCCCCGGTGGATATCCCCGGGGAGACATTTTATGCGGTAACGGATGATGGGTATCTCTTCCTGACTGCGCCGTTGCGGGAGCATATCCTGCTGAACACGCCGTTGCGGGTTCTCTGCCGTCCGGATTGCCGCGGGCTGTGCCCGGAGTGCGGCCAGAATCTGAATGAGGGGGATTGCGGCTGCGTCCGCGAGCCAGATCCCCGATGGGCCGCCCTGCAGGTGTTTCGTCTATCCGAATGACCGGGCGGTGGATTGCGGAAAGTGGCCCTGGTGGTCGCCCCGATGGCCGGGGGCCGGGGATCGAAGATCCTCTGCAATCCAGGATCCATTGGGGGAAAGCAACCATCCGGCTGCTGTCCATGAGGAGGCAAATGAAAGCCCGAAGCGAAAGCTTGAGATCCGGGGATCCCGGGAAGGCGGCTGGACCTTTTTATCTGTGATCGGAGAGGAGCGACGATGGCGAGCTTCGATGAGGTCATAGGAGAGCTTCTTTCTCTGGCGGAGCGGCAGGGTTACCTGACGGTTACAGATATCCTGGAGGTCTATCCGGAGGCGGAGGAGTCCCCCGAGGAACTGGATGAGATCTGCCTGTGGTTGCAGGAGGCAGGCATCGAGCTCTACGACGACACCCGGATCAACATCGAGGAAGAGGAGCGGTTCCTTCGCGAGATCGAGGAGGAGGAAGAAGAGGAGGCGGAGGAACATTTCGAGACCAGCGATGTGGTCCTGGGGGAGGATGACGACCTGGCCGACATCGACGTGGATGACACGGTAGGGCTCTATCTAAAGGAGATGGCCCGTGTTCCCCTGCTGACCAGTGAGGAGGAGGTGCGGCTGGCCCGGCAGGTGTTCCGGGGCCAGCAGGCCGCCCGACGGCTCCGGGAAGCCCGTCGCCTCTCCCCTCAACAGCGGTCCCGGCTGGAGCGGCTGGTGGAGGAAGGCCGCAAGGCCCGGGAACATCTTATTAAAGCCAACACCCGTCTGGTGGTCAGCATCGCCAAGAAATACATGGGCCGCGGGGTTCCCTTCCTGGACCTGATCCAGGAGGGGAACCTGGGGCTGATGAAGGCGGTGGAGAAGTTCGATTACCGGCGGGGTTACCGCTTCAGCACGTATGCCACATGGTGGATCCGACAGACCATCACCCGGGCGATCGCGGATCAGAGCCGCACGATCCGGGTTCCGGTTCACATGAGCGATCGGATCCGCAAGCTGTATCGGGTGGCCCATGAGCTGGAGCAGAGCCTGGGCCGCAAGCCGACCGCGGAGGAGATCGCGGCCGAGCTGGGGGTGGATCCCCGAAAGGTGGAGTGGATGTTCCGGGTTTCTTGGCAGCCTTTGAGCCTGGAAAACCCGGTGGGGGAGGATGAGGAGGACGAGCTGGGCTACTTCATTGAGGACGAATCCTCTCCCTCTCCGAACCAGATCACTTATCAGAACCTGCTCCGGGAGAAGATTGAGGAGATCCTCTCGACCCTCAGCCCTCGCGAGGCCCGGATCCTTCGGCTGCGGTTTGGCCTGGTGAACGGGCGGTGCTACACTCTGGAGGAGGTGGGGAAGAAGTTCGGGCTGACGCGGGAGCGTATCCGGCAGATCGAAGGGCGGGCTCTACGCCGGCTGCGTCACCCCCGTCGGAGCCGCCAATTGCGGGAGTTCCTGACCTGAAAAGGCTTCCCCGAGATGGATTTCAGAAACCGGACCGGCCGCGCAGGGTGGCCGGTCCGGTTTTTATCTGGACCTTGCGGTCAGGCTCTCCATCGTAATGAAGAGGCCGCTTCCAGAGGGGAAGCGGCCTCTCCCGGCGGGCCGTCGCCGATCAGCGTTCACCGGAGGTGATGCGACGGCCCGCCTCTTTCAAGTCTGTCCGACGTTTTTCGTCCATGTCGCATCACCTCCTTTCTGTGGGATGGCGCATCCGATGGGCGCAGGCGGCGTGGAAGGGAAGTTCGATGGGCGCGCGCCCCAGATGGCTTGATCATGCACAGGATGAGCTCAAATGTCAACGGCAAGGCGATCGCCCTCCAGGCTTTTCATCCGCCTCGGAGTCGGCCGTAGAGCCACCAGAAGCGATCGCGTGGGAAAACCTCTTGCAGAGCCTCCTCCCATAGAAACGGACCCGGCTCCCAGTTCCGTCGCAGCGTCTGGTCCAGCGCCCGCACGCGGTTTCGGATGTTCTCCACATCCAATCCGAGGCGCTCTCCCTCTTCCAGCAGGAGCTCGATCTTCAAGCGAATATGCGCCTGCGCTGGATAGCTCGGAGCGACCTCTTCTGGATGTCTCTCATAATCCTCCAGATACCATGTCCAGGCGTCCAGGCGGCTGCTGAGCTCCCGCTCCAGCTTCTGCCGGTAGCGGGCCTGATGGACCTCTCGCACCCGCTCCAGGTGGGTTTTCAGAGCCTCCAGCTCCGCGCGGGCCTGCGCCGGAAGACGGCTCTGGAGCGCCTCCAACCGCCGCAGGCTCTCCAGCAGGCCGCCGATGCTGAGCGATGGAAAGATGGCGGAGAAGGGGCGAAGGGGCCCGTAAACCATGTCCGAGGCCAGATAATCCTCCAGGGCTGCCACCCCTTCCCGCACGAACGTCAGTTCATCCTCCAGTTTCATCACCCCTCCCGTTGGGATCGAATCGAACGGGAAACCTCCTCCCGTTATGGATGATGGGTCCCCGCACCCGGGCAGGCCGCCTGATGGATGGTCCTCACCAGTTGCGGGAGCAGGGCGTCCAGATCCTGGGAGGTATCCACCTCGAGATAGGGCCGACCGATGGGCTCCATATGGCGTCGCATCCGTTCGTAAACCGGCCAGGTGGCCTCGCTGGCGTCTTCCGGATGACGCTGACGGACGCGCCCCTCCAGGCGATCTCGCACCACTTCGGGAGGGGCAGTGACAAAGAGGATCACAAGGGGAACCCGGAGGCGGTCTGCGATCTGATAGATCAGGGCGCGGTGGGCCTCGATCAGGTTGGTGGCGTCGAAGATCACCGAGGAGCCCTGACGCAGGAGCTGCTCCATGAGCACCCGGCACACCTGATGAACGCGCCGGCTTTCGTTCAGGGTATGCCGGGGCCACTTGAACAGGATCCGCCGCACCCGGTCGGACTCCACGATGGGGGCCGGAAGCAGGGCGGCCAGCCGGCGGGCCAGGGTGGATTTCCCGGTCCCGGGCAGACCGACCATCAAGATCAGCCGGGGATGAGGGGTAGGGATGGGGCGGATCTCCAGCGCATGGGCTGCTCGCTGAGCCATCGCCTCGGCTTCCCCCCGGGGAAGGGGATATGGGGAAGGAAACCCTATGTTTCCGTCCCGCCGCAGCGTGCGATCCATGCCCTCTTCATCCATCTTGCCTGTCTTCGAAATCCCCCGCTCTTCCATCCCCATGGAACTCCGTTCCTGGTTGCGCTCCCTTCGGGCTGATGATGATCTGGAGATGAAGAAGAGATCCCGGCGCGCTGCTCCGGCGATTTGTCAAAAGCGTTCAATCGAATTATACCGAAATCAGACCTCATGCGCAGACTCAGGAAGCTCCCACCGGAGGCAGACAACGTGCACAATCCGGAAAAACCTCCCGTCCCTCCTTACCTGGTTCTCTTCGTCGGCCTTCTGGCCGTTTCGATGTCTTCGATTTTCATTCGTTTCGCCCAGCGGGAAGCCTCTTCCCTGGTCATCGCCGCCTATCGTCTGAGCCTGGCCACCTTGCTGATCCTCCCGGTGGCCTTCCTGCGGTATCGCCATGAGCTGGCGCAGATGACCCGCCGGGATCTCCTCTGGATGATGCTGTCCGGGATCTTCCTGGCCCTGCATTTCGTGACCTGGATCACCTCCCTGGAATACACCACAGTGGCCAGCTCGGTGGTGCTGGTTTCCCTCTCGCCGGTTTTCGTTGCCATCGCGGCGCCGGTTTTCCTGCGCGAAACCATCCCTTCCCGGGTCATCCTGGGGATTCTCATCGCCCTAACGGGGAGCGCGGTGGTGGGCTTCAGCGACGCGTGTTCGTGGCCGCCGCTGCGCTGCACGCTGGAGGGAGGCGGCCGCCTCCCCATGGTCGGCAACCTCCTGGCCCTCATCGGGGCGATCATGGTGGCGGGCTATTTTATGATCGGCCGTCGGGTGCGCAGCCGGTTCTCCCTCCCGGTGTATATCGGCTTCGTCTACGGGTTCGCCGCGGTGGTCTGCCTGCTGATCGTAGCCGGGTTGAAGCTCCCTGTCCTGGGTTATTCGCCTCAGACCTACCTCTGGATGACCCTGGTGGCGGTCTTCCCCCAGCTGATCGGCCATTCCTCCTTCAACTGGGCCCTGCGTTATCTGCCGACCGCGGTGGTTACGGTGACCACCCTGGGGGAGCCCATCGGTTCAACGATCCTGGCCTATGTGATCCTGCGGGAAGCGCCGACGTGGGTGAAAATCCTGGGGGGCGGATTGATCCTCACCGGGATCGCCATTGTGTCCCAGGAGAGGGAGCGCTGAGCGTCCGGCGAGGAACCCCTGAACCTATCTGGAGGAGCTTTCCATGCCGATCCATCCGCCGGAACCCTTTCGGATCAAGGTGGTGGAGCCGTTGCGGCCGCTCTCCCGAGAGGAGCGGCGGCGACGCCTTCAGGAGGCAGGCTATAACCTCTTCCGCCTGCGGGCGGAGGATGTGTTCATCGACCTGCTGACGGATTCGGGGACGGGGGCGATGAGCGACCGCCAATGGGGGGCGATGATGCAGGGGGATGAATCCTACGCGGGGGCCCGGAGTTTCTACCGGTTCCAGGAGGCGGTTCAGGAGATCACGGGCTATCCTTATGTCGTGCCTGTGCATCAGGGCCGTGCGGCGGAGCATATCTTCTTCGCCGTGACGGTGCGGCCCGGCCAGCGGGTCCCCAGCAACAATCACTTCGATACCACCCGGGCGAACCTCCTGGCCCGCTCCGCCGACCCGGTCGATCTGGTCATCGATGAGGCCTATGATCCCACGCTGGAGCATCCCTTCAAAGGGAACATGGATCCGGCCAGGCTGGAAGCGTTCTTCGAACAGGTCGGGCCGGAAAACATCCCCTTTGTGATGCTAACGCTGACCAACAACACGGTGGGCGGACAGCCGGTCTCCATGGAGAACGTCCGCACGGTGGCGGCCATCGCCCACCGGTATGGGAAGCCGCTCTACCTGGATGCGGCCCGGTATGCGGAAAACGTCTATCTCATCAAGCTGCGCGAGCCGGGCTACTCCGACCGGCCGGTGCAGGAGATCGCCCGGGAGCTTTTTGGATACGCGGATGGCTGTCTGATGAGCGCCAAGAAGGATGGGCTGGCCAACATTGGTGGGTTCATCGCGTTGAAGGACCCCGAGCTCTACGAAGCGTTGTGCGCCCAGCTGGTGCTCCGGGAAGGGTTCCCCACCTACGGCGGGCTGGCCGGGCGGGATCTGGAGGCCATCGCGGTGGGTTTGAGGGAGGCGCTGGATGAGGATTACCTGGCCTACCGCATTGCTCAGGTGCGCTATCTGGCGGAATCCCTCCAGCAGGCCGGGATCCCCATTGTGGTGCCCCCGGGAGGACACGCCGTGTATCTGGATGCCGGCCGCTTTCTCCCCCACATCCCTCCCTCGGAATACCCGGGCCACGCCCTTGCCGTGCATCTTTACCTGGAAGGCGGGATCCGGGGCGTGGAGATCGGCAGCGTGATGCTGGCGCAGGAAGACCCTCAGACGGGGCGGGTGCTTTCGCCTCGCCTGGAGCTGGTGCGGCTGGCGATCCCCCGACGGGTTTACACCCAGAGCCATCTGGATTACGTGGTGGAGGTGTGCGTCCGGGTCTACGCGCAGCGGGAGCGAATCCGGGGGTTCCGCATCCTTCGGGCGCCGAAGCTCCTGCGTCACTTCACCGCCTGGTTCGAGCCGCTGGGAGAGCTGGATGGAACCTGATTCGGTCCATGGGGCCCGGGCAGGGAGGGAGGCCACCGGGTGAAACCCGGAAGGGGAAGGCCTGTGCCATCCCTGCGCATCCTATTCCCATCGCCAGACCTCTACGGAATCCCCTGCTTGCAGGCCGTTGAGATCCAGGGGAACCATCACCAGGCCGTCGGAACGGGCCAGGGTGAAGATCATGTTGCTTTTCCCGAACAACGGCTCGGCCCACCATGTGCCCTCGCGATGGATGAGCCGGACCGGAACCCAGTCGATGCGTCCTGGCGCGGAGGGGATGTTGTGGGTCAGGCGAGCGGGTTGAAGGGAAGGGGCCGGCGGCTCCAGGCCCCGGAGGAAGTAAAGCAGGGGGACGAGGAGCATGCGGGCGACCACGAAGGCGGAGACCGGGTTGCCCGGCAGCCCCAGAACCGGCTTCCCGCGGCAGAAGGCGACCAGGGTGGGTTTCCCAGGGCGGATCGCCAGCCCGTGGGCCAGGATCCCGGGGGGACCCAGGCGCTCGATTACGGCGGCCGTGAGATCCCGGGTGCTGACGGAGCTGCCCGCGGTGAACACCAGCACATCCGCCGCTTCGAAGGCTTCCCGAGCCATCTCTTCCAGGATCTCGAGGCGATCCGGCGCGATCCCCCGGGGGAGCGGCTCTCCGCCGTGCTGACGGATCAGGCCGATCAGGGAGAAGGTGTTGACATCGCGAACCTGCCCGGGCTGAGGCGTTTGCGCTGGGGGAACGATCTCATCCCCGCTGCCGAGGATGGCCACCTGGGGCACCCGCGCCACGGAGACCTCCATGACACCCAGGGCGGCCAGGGCCCCCAGATCCTGAGGGCGAAGGCGATGGTGGGCTGGGAAGGCGAGCGCTCCGGCGGGGATGTCCTCGCCGATCCCGATTACGTTCTCCCCCGGGGCGACCGGCCGCAGCACCTCGATGGTCTCCGCATCCAGCCGCTGGGTTCGCTCCAGCATCACCACCGCATCGGCCCCCTCCGGGAGCATCCCGCCGGTGTGGATCAGGGCGGCCTCGCCCGGGCCGATGGACAGTCCGGGAGACCGGCCCATGGGGACTTCGCCGACAAGACGAAGGTAAGCCGGGAGGCTTTCCGTGGCGCCGAAGGTATCCGCCGCCCGCACGGCATACCCATCCACCGTGCTGCGGGGGAACGCGGGAAGGGGCTCCGGGGCGAAGATCGGTTGCGCCAGGACCCGCCCCAGGGCCTGGGTCAGCGGCACCGTCTCCGGGGGGAGGGGAGAAAGATACGCCCGCAGCTGCTCCAGCGCCTTCTCCGGCGGCAGCACGGTGAAGAATTCCGGCATCGGATTCCACCTCCCATTGACGGGCTTCCCCCTCTTTTTTATAATGCCCCTCGGACTGGAAGTCCATGCGGTCATGGGAAGGGTCAAGGCTTTTCCAGGCCCGCCGGACATCCACAAACCCCGTGATGTTCGGGAGGACGGACCGATGATCGATGTGAACGATCTGCGAAAGGGAACCACGTTTATCCTGGACGGGCAGATCTACGAGGTCCTGGAATATCAGCATCATAAACCCGGCCGGGGAAACGCCTTCATCCGGACCAAACTGCGCAACCTGCGCACGGGAGCCATCATCGATAAGACGTTCCTCTCCGGGGATCGGGTGCAGGATATCCGGGTGGAGAACCGGGAGGTCCAGTTCCTATATCGGGACGGCGATCTCTACTACATGATGGATACCCGAACCTATGAGCAGATCCCGGTCCCGGCCGAGCGACTGGGGGAGGCGGTGAACTTCCTGAAAGAGGGGATCACGCTGATCCTGCGGGAATACGAAGGCGAGCCCCTGGGGGTGGAGCTGCCGGTGACGGTGGACCTGCGGGTAGTGGAGGCGGAGCCGGGGGTGAAGGGCGATACGGCCTCCGGAGCGGATAAGTGGGTGGTGGTGGAAACCGGTTACCGGCTCCGGGTTCCCCTCTTCGTCAACGAGGGGGACATCATCCGGGTGGACACACGGACCGGGGAGTATGTGACCCGTGTCGGTTGAGGGGATGCACGCAGGACTTTCCAGGCGGGAGGTTTCGATGCAGCCACGTCGGGTTGTGATCACCGGGATGGGGGCCATTACCCCGCTGGGCCTGGATGTGCCGACCAGTTGGGCCAGCGCCATTGCCGGCCGCTCCGGCGTGGGTCCGATCACCCTTTTCGATGCTTCCTCCTTAAATGTGCGCATCGCCGCCGAGGTGAAGGGGTTCGATCCCCTGAACTATATGGATGCCCGGGAGGCGCGACGACGGGATCGCTTTGAGCAGTTTGCGGTGGCTGCCACGCGGGAGGCCGTGCGCCAGGCGAACCTGCGGATCACGGACTCCATCGCCGACGAGGTGGGGGTGATCATCGGCTCCGCCATCGGCGGAGCTCAGAGCTTCGCCGATGGGGTGGAGACGGCGCTTCACAAGAGCCCCCGTCTGCTTCATCCCTTCGTGATCCCCATGGTGATCACAGATGGGGCATCTGCCCAGATCGCGATTGAGCTGGGCGCGCGGGGCCCGAACTTCGCCACTGTCTCCGCATGCGCGGCGGGGGCCGACGCCATCGGCATCGCCTACGAGTTGATCCGCAGCGGGGATTGCCGGGTGTGCATCGCCGGGGGTGCCGAGGCCAGCATCACCTATATCGGCATCGCGGCCTTCGATCGCATCGGCGCCATGTCCCGCCGCAACGACGACCCCGCGGGGGCCTGCCGGCCGTTCGATAAAGATCGGGATGGGACGGTGATGGGGGAGGGAGCGGGGATCCTGGTGCTGGAGGATCTGGAGTTCGCTCTATCCCGTGGCGCGGAGCCGCTGGCGGAGATCATCGGCTACGGGGCGACCTCGGATGCCTATCATCCCATCGCTCCGGACGAGAACGGGGCCGGGGCGGCGCGGGCGATGGCCAAGGCCCTCCGCAAAGCCGGGATCCGTCCGGAGGAGGTGGATTACATCAACGCCCACGGAACCGGAACCCCGCTCAATGACAAGACGGAGACGATGGCCATCAAGACCGTATTCGGCGAGCGGGCCTATGAGATCCCGGTCAGCGCCACCAAGTCCATGACAGGCCATATGATCGGGGCCACCGGTGCCCTGGAGGCGATCTTCTGTGTGATGGCCATCCGCGAGGGGATCATCCCGCCCACGATCAACCTGCGAAACCCGGATCCGGAGTGTGACCTGGACTACGTGCCCAACGTCGCCCGGCGGAAGGAGGTTCGCATCGCGATGACCAACGCCTTTGGCTTCGGCGGGCACAACAGCGTGCTGGTGATCCGGCGCTGGGAGGGGACATGATCAATATGGCGGTGGGGCGCTGAGGGCGCGCCCCACCGCACCGAACGGCCCAAGAAGTCTACGTGCCCTCCATCGTTCGGGCGGGTCAGCTCAGAGCCGAACGGGCCATCTGGAGGGAGAACGTTTCGGCGGGAACAAAGCGTCCCCATCCTGGAGTTCCCCGAAAGACGCCGTCCTCCACCACGATCTGGCCGCGGACCATCACCGTGCGCACGCGCCCCCGAACCCGCCAGCCCTCATAGGGCGTGTAACCCGCGATGTAATGCAGATGGGCGGCGGTGAGGATCTCCTCGGGCTCTGGATCGTAAAGGACCAGGTCCGCATCCGATCCGGGTTGCAGCGCTCCCTTGCGGGGATACAGGCCAAAGAGCTTCGCCGGATTCGTCGCGCACAGGCGCACCAGGTCCGGCCATCCGATTCGGCCTTCCAGGATGCCGAAGGTATACAGAAGCGGCAGCATGGTCTCCAGCCCGGGCAACCCCCCGGGGGTGGTGAGAAAGGACCCCGTGGCGGTCTTCTGGCGGAGCGTATAATCGCAGTGGTCGGTCCCGATGGCGGCGATCCATCCCCGGTGGAGCCGCTCCCACAGCCCGGCCCGCTCAGCGGCCGGTCGCAGGGGAGGCTGGAGGATATACCACTCGGGATGCGGCCCTCCGTAAGCGGTTTCATCCAGGAGGAGATACTGAGGGCAGGTTTCGGCGAAAGCCGGCTGGCCCTGCCGAGCGGCCTCATGGACCAGGTCGACCGCGCGGGCGGTGGAGCAGTGGACAATGTAGACGGGGGCGTGGGCCTCGGCAGCCAGGAAGAGAACCCGGTGCACCGCCTCGACCTCCGCGAAGGGCGGCCGGGAGCGACCGTGTTCCCGCAGGCTGGTCTGACCCTCGGCCTTCAGGCGCTCGATGGCTTCCGTCACCATCGCATCGTTCTCGCAGTGGACCATCGTGATGAGCCCCAGGGCGCCGGCGGCCCGCATCAGGCGTAGAAGGGTCGCATCATCCGCGTAGTAGTTCGGGCGATACGTGGTGTAAAGCTTGATGCCGGCCACGCCCTGAGCGACCAGCTTCCCCAGTTCCCCCTCCTTCCCCGGGGGGAGATCGGTCACCATCATATGGAGCGCGTAATCCACCACCGCTTTCCCGCGAGCCTCTTCCAGGCGGGACGCCAGGGCTTCTTCGAAGGTTTGCCCGCGGAATTGGGTGGCGAAATCCACCACCGTGGTCACCCCCCCGAAGGCCGCCGCCCGGGTTCCGATGAACCAGTCGTCGTCGGTGCGATAGATCCCGGTGTCCAGGGCGATATGGACGTGGGGATCCACGAGGCCCGGAAGGACCATGCATCCCGCGGCATCCACCACGGGCTCTCCGGGATAAGGGAGAAGATCCCCGATGGCGGCGATCCGCTCCCCTTCCACACGCAGGTCCGCTCGCAGCATCCCATCGGCAACCACCAGCGTTCCGTTCCGGATAAGCATAGGTCCCCCCTCCTGGATGGAAAGCATCCCGCCCGATCGTTCTCAGAAATCCCCACGCTCTGGAATCTGGTTCCTCCC
Source organism: Thermoflexus sp. (assembly GCF_034432235.1). Lineage (NCBI taxonomy): Bacteria > Bacillati > Chloroflexota > Thermoflexia > Thermoflexales > Thermoflexaceae > Thermoflexus > Thermoflexus sp. The sequence continues at coordinate 108,317 of NZ_DAOUCJ010000031.1, forward strand.
TCCAGAAGCCCCCGATGAGATCCACCTTATGGAGTCAGAGGGATTCCCAGCCGGGTCAGGAGCGCGTTCACCGTGGGGGTCAGCGCGACGAGGAGCGGGGCGATCAGCAGCCCGGGCAGAAAGCTGGCCACGCGGATGCGCTGGATGTCCAGCAACAGCAGCCCGATCCCCAGGATCATCGCCCCGCCGACGGCGGTCATCTCGGTGATCATCGTCTCGGTAAGGAGCGCCTTCACCAGCCCCGCCCCCAGGGTGAGGGATCCCTGATAGATCAGCACCGTCAGAGCGGCGAACATCACTCCCATGCCCAGGGAGGCGCTGAAGGCCAGGGAGGCGAAGCCATCCAGGGTGGCCTTGATCGCCAGGAGGGTGTAATTGCCGGTCAGGCCGTCCTGGATGGAGCCGAGGATGGTCATGGGGCCGACGCAGAAGACCAGGCTGGCGGTGACGAAGCCCTTCACGAAGGCGCTGCCCTCCCCGCTGTTCCCGGAGACCCGGAGCTCCAGCCAGCGCCCCAGGGCCTGGAGGCGTTCCTCCAAACGCAGTCCCTCTCCGATGATTCCACCGAGGAGTAACGCCGCCAGCATCCGGAGCGGATTCTGGGTTTGAAGGGCCATGCTCATCCCGATAACCAGGGTCATCAGGCCCAGGCCATGCAACACGGTCTGACGGACGCGCTCGGGAAGGCGGCTGCCTACCAGCATCCCGGCGCCGCTGCCCACCACCACGGTCGCGACGTTGATGAGCGTTCCCACCATCGGCGGGTTCCCTCCCGTTCAGAAGGAATAATGGGGGTGTGAACAACGAATACATTCAGGATACCGGCGGGTGCGAATTCTGAGAAGGGCGGATTCCTTTCTCTATCCCTCCCCCGCGGCCCGAAGGCCTATCGAACTTCGATGATCCCGATTTCCCATGCCTCCCCGATCCGCTGACCGTGGCGAAACACCGGTAGGCGCTGTCCATCCGGCATGTAGAAACCGATGAGCACCGGATAGCGTCCAGGGGCCAGCGTCGGCGGCAACCACACGCCGTAACGATCCTCCAGGACCTCGCCTGGGCGCCAGGTAGTGGTCGGGCGACGCCATCCCAGAGGCTCCCGATCCGTCTGGGCCACCGGACGGCCATCTGGGCCCTGCACATGCACGAAGACTTTATAGGCTGTGGAAAGGGGAGCCCGGACTCGCCATCGGATCATCACCCGCAGCACATCCCCGGGGTGCAGGGGGGAAGGGGTTATCCCATACCCATCCACCTGAATGGCTTCTCCAAACTGAACCCCGGGCGCGGGATGGGGGTCCGGTTCCCCCAAACCGTAAACCGCGAAGCGGATGCGGCCGACCCAACGCTCCTCCGCCCGGAAGGCGTGGGTGTCCAGCCACGTTTCGACCCGGCCTTCCGGATCCGCCTCCCGTTCCCCATACCAGAGCACGAAAAGCCGGTTCCGCCCGCGCAGCGCCGGGGCCAGGGTTTCCTGGATCTCCTCCGGCGGGGGTGGACGCCGCAACGGGGCAGGGAGCAAGGGGGCTTGCGGCCAGTAGTAAGTGAACACATCGACCTGTCCGGGGGCATACAGCAGGATCCCATCCCCGGGTCGGATCCCGACGGCCAGCATCCGGGCCAGTCCCCGGTAATCATCCCGGGAGAAGCGGGGATCGAAATAGAGCGCCCACATGCTGATCCCCAGCGGGCCGAGCATCAGGCCCAGCGCGAGGGCGAGGCCGAGCCGCCCCCCCCACCGGCCTCCGCGCTTCCGGAGAAGCCACTGGATCCGCTCGAGGCCGGCCGCCCACAGGGCGATGAAAGCCGGAAGGGCGGCCATGAAAAACTTGAGATTCGCCTCCCGATAGGCTCCCCGCCCCAGCACCAGCCCGATCGGGCCCGCCATCAGCATGAGCGCGATCCAGGATCCCCTCGGCTTGGACTCCGGAAAGGCCGCGCGGTCCACGATACCCCGTATGAGTCCCAGGCTGACCCCGATCAGGGGCAACGCGACGATCCCCGAAGGGACTTCCGGGGGAAGGGTAATCCCGGCGCTCAGGGCGCGCAGGATGGCTCGGAGGGCCTCGGCGGGCGGGACCGGCGCGGGGGCCGGCCATTGTCGTAGCTGGGTGAGGGCGACCGGAGCCCACGGCAGGACGGCCAATCCGATCCACGCCTGAAGGCCCATCCAGCGGAGGAGCCGTCGGGAACTGCCATGCCCGCTGTCGATCAGCATGCTTAGAAGATGAGCCGCGGGGATCGCCGGGAACACGTAGTGGGTATACCATCCCGCGGCCCCGGTCAGAAGAAGCCCCAGGGCGCGGCCCGGCCGGGGCCGCCGCCGCCAGGTCAGCCAGAAGATGGAATGCAACGCCGCCCACAGCCCCAGGAGGGTATACATCCGGACCTCCTGGGCGTAGTAAATGGCCAGAGGGTGGATGGCGATCAGGAGCATGGCGAGCCTGCCGGCCTCCCGGTTGAAGAGCCGGGCGGTTAAGTTCCCGACGGCCGCGATGAGGAGCACGCCCGTCAGGGCGGAGAAGGCCCGAAGGGAGAACTCCGAACGGCCGGCGAGGTCGGCCCATCCGTGCAACAGCACGTAATACAACGGAGGATGAATATCCTGGGCCGCGCTTTCCAGGATGTGCCGGAGAGGACCTTCGCTCAGGCGGGCGGATGTTCCTTCGTCATACCACAGGCTCTGAGCCTCCAGGCGATAGAATCGCAGACCCATCCCCAGCCACAGCGCGGCCAGCCCGATCCATCCCAGGCCCTTCCGTCGGCGGGCCTGGCCTCCCTGTCCCATGCTCGCCTCCCTCACTCATTGAACAGCTGGCCGACGGAGCGGCCCTCATGAATGCGACGGATCACCTCGGCGAGCATCGGTCCGATGGAGAGAACGGTCATGTTCGGGAGGCGCTTGTGGGGCGGGATCGGAATGGTGTTCGTGCAGATGATCTCCTTCAGCGGCAGCGCGCGCAGGCGATCCACCGCGGGGCCGGAGAGGACCGCATGGGTGAAGCAGAGGTAGATTTCCTCCGCCCCATGCTCCTTCAGGACGCGCACCGCGCCGCTCACTGATCCCGCCGTGTCCACTTCATCGTCCACCAGGATCACCTTCTTCCCCCCTACGTCTCCGATCACCGTCAGGGCCTCCGTCTGGGTCCCGGTCCGACGCTTCTCCACGAAAGCGATGGGCAGGTTAAGCTTGGCGGCGTAGTTGCGCGCCTTCTTGGCGAACCCCAGGTCGGCGGCCACCACCACAGCTTCCTCAGGAGAGAAGTTTTTCTCCAGCAGGTAATCGCTGAGGAGGTGGAAAGCCGTCAGCTCATCGCCCGGGATGCTGAAGAAGCCCTGGATCTGGCTGGCGTGCAGGTCGATGGTCACCCAGCGATCCGCCCCGGCCACGGCGATGAAGTCCGCCACCAGGCGCGCGGTGATGGGCACGCGGGGCTGATCTTTCTTGTCGCTCCGGGCGTAGGCCAGATAGGGGATGACCGCAGTGATGCGGCCCGCATTCGCCCGCTTGATGGTGTCCAGCAGGATGAAGAGCTCCATCAGGTTATAGTTCACCGGCGAGGCCGTGCTCTGGATCACGAAAACATCCTGCCCGCGGACGCTGGCGAGCAGGCGGACGAAGATGTTTTCGTTCGGGAAAACGATGATCTCGCGGGGGAGCAACGGGACCCCCAGGCACTCCGCGATTTCCTCGGCCAGTTGCGGATGGCCGGAACCCGCCACCAGAATCAGGTCCCCATAACGCCATGACGGTCCGGGCATTCGCGGGCGACCTCCCCATCGAACTGGATGCCAGCCTATTCATCATAACCGGAATCCTGGAGATCTAAAAGAACCCGTGGGGGATGAAGGGGCTTCGTTCGGCTGGGGGATTTCATCGGGCGGCGCTTTCGCGGGGCGCGGGCCGCTGAGGGTAGCCCGCGCCCCGCGGAAAAGGGGTCCACAGCGCCTCCCTATGGGGAGCACTTCGGGTTACCGGCCTTCTCGTGATTGTAGAGCGCAGCGACCTCCGCCGGGCTTAACACCCGGCTCCAGAGCTCCCATTCGTCCAGCCGTAGCCGGTTCCCGAAGAATGGACCCACCGGCTCCCCCGGAGCCCCCGCGCATGTGCTGGAAGGGAGGGGACCTTGATATCCCCCCAGCCACAGGTCCGCCGGGCTGGCCACATTCGTGGCGTTGACGCCGGAGATCGTCCCGGTCTGGACCTGGCTCCCGTTCACATACAGCCGCACCGGCGCTGTATTCCCGGGCTGCCAGGCCACTGTGGCTGCGACAAAGGTCGGCTGGTTCGGAAGAACCGCGCCGGTCGCCGTCACCCGGGAGGAGCCCGGGCTTCCCACGCCGTTGCCGAGACGGAAGATCAGGTCATAGGCATTCGCCCCGGCGTTCCATTCCAGGAAGAGGGCATACCCCTGGAGGATTTGACATCCCGGGCTCACGCTGTAGGTCTTGTCCAGGATGGGTTGCAGGGACGGCGTAGCGGAGGATGGGGGAGGGGTATACAGCCAGCCTGCCACACTCATCCCATTTGAGCCGATGTTCAATGCCGGGTGGTGAGGGATCCGGCCATAGGATCGATCGAAAAAGAGCGCGTTCCCCACCTGGCCGCTGACCGATCCCACCCAGGGGGGAGCGCCTGTGCCGGCGCCGATGGGAAGGGGGTTCCCGCTGCTGTCCTGTGGGGTTCCCGGATGGGCGCCCATCCCCTCGCTGAGGGTGGTGCTGCCCGCCGGGTCGTTCATCCGCCACCAGGCGGTCAGGCCCGTTGAGGAGATCACGCAGGCGAGGGCGGGCGAAGCCGTCGGCGTGGGCGGAGGCCCGGCAGGGGAGACCCCGATGCAGGAGGTGTTGTTCCCACTGTTCGCATCCGAAATCCCCTGCAGGCTCACGCAGTTCTTGAAGGATCCGCTGTATCCCGAGGGGCCGAAGTAGACGCCGAAGAACATCGTGGCGCTCTGGCCCGGACCCAGCGTCACAGAGGGCTGCTGACAGGTCACCATCCCTCCTGAAGCGGAGGAATACGAGCATGGGGGACCGGATCCCAGGCTCCCGCCTCCGGCGAACAACGTGGACCATGCCGGGCTGGTGGTGTCAACCAGGGTGAGGGGTCCACTGTAAACCCCCGGCCCCAGGTTCGTCACCGTGAGGGTGAAGCCGCAGGTGTAGATCCCGCTGCAGGAGGCGGATTTGCTCACCGTGAGATCGAACGCTCCAGACACGGGTGTGGAGGTCGGGGAAGAAACAGCCGTCGCCGTCCCGGAAGGCGAAGGCGTCGAGGTCTTCGTCGCTGTGGGCGTCGGTGTGGGGATCAGCTTACATTTGCCCGCTGGACCGGCGTTATAGATGGACTGGATCTCACCCTGCGTGAGCGCCCGGTTGAAGATCTCCACCTCGTCGATGACGCCGTTGAACGTGCGCGGATAACCGACGGCGCGAA